>DALYGT010000001.1:0-23088 GCA_031971375.1 Burkholderiales bacterium
TAGTCGGTGGCCTCGATGAGTTGCCGGATGTACTCACCTTGATATTCGTACATCGCCTAGGCGGTCTCGAGCTTGAGTTCGTCCTCGCGCCAGCGCAGATCCTCGGCGTGCATGGTGTCGTAGTCCGGCAGCTTGATGCGGCCGAGCACGACGTCGCGCGCGTACCAGGCCTGCGCGTCGAACATGTTGAAGCTGTACCACTGGTCCTGCATGCCGATGTACATCAGCTTGGGGTTCTTCTCCCAGAAGATGCCCTTGTAGAGGTCGAGTGGCCAGAGGCGGTTGTTGGTCTTGAGGCGCAGGTCCTCGTCGATGAACGGGAAATGGTGCAGGTAGCCGGTGCAGAGGATGATTGCGTCGATCTCCTTGCTGGTGCCATCCTGAAAGAACACGCGCTTGCCCTCGACGTGCGTCATGTTGGGCTTTTCTTCCCAGTTGGCCGGCCAGTCGTAGCCCATCGGGTTGGTGCGGTAGCAGCTGGTGATCGAGCGCGCGCCGTACTTGTAGCACTGCGAGCCGATGTCCTCGGCCGAGTAGCTGGCGCCGACGATGAGCACGTCCTTGTCCTTGAACTCGAGCGCATCGCGGAAATCGTGCGCGTGCAGCACACGCCCGCCGAAGTGCGAGAAGCCGGGGAACTCGGGTACGTTCGGGATGGAGAAGTGGCCCGAGGCCACCACCACATAGTCGAACTGCTCGGAGTAGGTCTCGTTGCGGGAGTGGTCGTGCACGGTCACCGTGAACTGGCCGCTGGACTTGTCGTAGGAGACGCCGCGCGCCGGCGTGTTGAAGCGGATGTACTTGCGCACCCCGGCCTTCTCGACGCGGCCCTTGATGTAGTCGAACAGGACCTCGCGCGGAGGGTAGGAGCCCATCGGCCGGCCGAAGTGCTCGTCAAAGGTGTAGTCGGCAAACTCCAGGCACTCCTTGGGCCCGTTCGACCAAAGGTAGCGGTACATGCTGCCGTGCACCGGTTCGCCATGCTCGTCGAGGCCGGTGCGCCAGGTGTAGTTCCACAGTCCGCCCCAATCAGTCTGCTTCTCGAAGCAGACCAGATCAGGGATCTCCGCCCCCTTCTGCGCAGCCGACTGGAAGGCCCTGAGTTGTGCCAGGCCGCTGGGGCCGGCTCCGATGATTGCAACACGCTTGACCACTGGAATCGTCCTCCTCAGGTTCTTCAGACCGCTCTTGAGCCGACTTTTGTCGGCAATCCCGAGGGTCAAGAAAAACAGGGGTACGGGCAATCCTCCGATCGGAGTACGCCAAAGAGGGTAGGGGGGGTTACCCCGCTTTGGGGATTGTCTGTCTCCCCAAGCCACTCGACGATGCATGCGTAACATCGGGCCCATTGTATGGGCGACCTTTACCAGCCTTGTCTCAAGCGATCGATCAGGAGTCGTAACAACATGACCTCACGCAAACTGGGCTTCACGCTTGCTGCGGCGCTCTTAGGCTGTGCCGCCGTCCCTCCTCTGGCTGCAGCGGCGGATGCCGCGCCGGCTGCCGACGAAGCCGCACCGCCGGCCCCGGCGTGGACCGCCACCGCAAACGTCGCTTTGACCAACGCTTATTTCTTCCGCGGCATGAACTACACGCGCGGCCGCCCGGCGATCCAGGGCGGCTTTGATGTGGCGCATTCGAGCGGGTTCTATGCCGGGGTGTGGGCGAGCAACGTCGATCCTGACAGCTTCCTCGGGGCTCCGAACGCCGAAGTCGATCTCTACGGCGGGTTCACGTTCCCCGTGGGAGCCATCACCGCCGATGTCGGGGTCCTGCAGTTCGTCTACCCGCAGGTGAACACGCCCAACACCACGGAACTGTATGTTGCGGGCACGTGGAACTGGCTCAACCTCAAGTACTCGCACGCGGTGACTGATTTCTTTGGCTACGCGGGTTCAAGCGGATCCGGTTACGTCGAAGGCAATATCAACTACGAGTTCGCGCCGACCTGGGTGCTTAACCTGCATGCCGGCTATCAGAACGTACGTGGTGGCTACGACGCGTCATACACCGATTACCGCGCCGGGATCACCAAGAATTTCGATGGCGGCTGGCAAGTCAGCGTCGCGGGTGTGAACACGACGGGTGTCAACAAAGAGTTCTGGGTATCGAGCAAGGGCTACCAGACCGACCACCTTCGCTACCAAGTGATGGTCAAGCGCACCTTCTGATCGGCAATGATTGCGGGCGGCTACGGCCGCCCGATCCACTTCTGGAGCATCCAAGATGAGTCAAGCCATGACGGGGTCAGGGGCGGCGCGCGCCGAATCCTCGGCCAACTCCCTGCAGCGCAAGATCGACTGGACCGGGGCCTTCTGGGTCGCCAGTGGTGTCCCGGCGCTTGTGTTGTTCTCCATCGGCGCCATTGCCGCTACCGTTGGCAAGCCCTCGTGGCTGGTCTGGGCACTGTCGATCACATTCGGTTTCATCCAGGCCTTTACCTACGCCGAGATCGCCGGGCTGTTCCCACACAAGTCGGGCGGCGCATCGGTATACGGCGCCGTGGCATGGGTCCGCTACAGCAAGTTCATCGCGCCGATCTCGGTCTGGTGCAACTGGTTCGCTTGGTCGCCGGTGCTAGCGATCGGCTCGGGGCTCGCCGGGGGCTACATCCTCGGCGCATTGTTCCCGGCCGATGCAGCCATCAACACGTGGCAGATCACGCTGATGGACCTCGGGTTCATCAAGCAAGGCCTGCTCCTGCGTATCAACTCGACCTTCGTTCTGGGAACAGTGATCCTGCTTGGCGTGTTCGCTGTGCAGCACGGCGGTATCCTGCGGTCGGCGCGCACCACCATGATCCTCGGCGTGACCGCACTGATACCGCTTATGCTGATCGCGCTGGTGCCGCTGCTTACCGGCGATCACCCGAGCGACCACTTCTCGCCGCTGGTGCCGATCGCCCGCGACGCTACCGGTCACGTGATCGACGGCGAGTGGAACATGGCGGGTATCACCCTCATGGCTGGCGGCCTGTTCATCGCAGCGTGGTCGACCTACGGCTTTGAGACGGCGGTTTGTTACACCCGCGAGTTTCGCGACCCCAAGCGCGACACCTTCAAGGCAATCCTCTTTTCGGGCCTGCTTTGCATTGTCGTCTTTACGCTGGTCCCGCTCGCCTTCCAGGGCCATATGGGTCTCGGCAAGATCGTTACCGAAGCGGTAGTGGATGAAGCCGGCGTCATCACCACGCCTGCGGTCTACGACGGCATGCTCTCGCCCGACATCTACAGCGGCATGGGTGTAGCCAACGCAATGTCCCACATGGTCGGCGGCGGCGAGCTGGTGGCCAACATCCTCGTCGTCATGCTGGTCCTTGCCGTGCTGCTTTCGATCATGACCTCGATGTCGGGTTCGTCGCGCACCCTCTACCAGGCTTCCGCGGACGGCTGGCTGCCCCGCTACCTCTCGCACGTCAACGAGCACGGCGCCCCGACGCGCGCGATGTGGACCGACCTCTGCTTCAACCTGGTCTTGCTGTTGCTGTCTGACTACGTGTTCGTGCTGGCGGCGTCCAATGTCGGCTACATCATCTTCAACTTCCTCAACCTCAATGCCGGATGGATCCACCGCATGGACCGTCCGCACTGGGACCGCCCTTTCCGTGCGCCCACGGTGATTCTCGCGATCGGTGCCGCGCTGAGCTTTGTCAACCTTATCCTGATGGGTCTGGGCGCCGACATCTACGGTGCCGGAACGCTCACGGCAGGCCTGGTGTTCGCGGGGCTGATCATCCCGGTCTTCCTGTACCGTCATTATGTTCAGGACAAGGGCATCTTCCCGGCGGCGATGAAGGAGGACATGCACATTGCCGATGACGAGGGCACGGCGCGAGCGGGTATCCTCCCCTACATCGTGCTGGCTGCCGGCGTTGCGGTGGTCTATTACGCCCACTCGATCGCCGTCTACTGAAACCTGCTTTTGGTGGGGGCCCGGCGGAGTTCTGCCGGGCCTTTTCCTTTCAGGGGCGTCAAAGCCCCGGAGTCAGCCCTTGATCACCTTGCGCCAGCTCGTCACACACTTCGCCAGACCCGGCAGGGTCGAGGCCATCCTGCTGCGCCCGGCACGCAAGCAGCGAGCAGTGCGCGTGGACCGCGCCGACGCGAGGGTAGGCTTGGGTCTGGCGGGTGATCGATCGGCGGCGGCCCGGCAAGCGGACCCCAAGCGCCGCCGGCAGGTCACGCTCATCCAGGCGGAGCACCTGACCGCCGTGGCAGCGCTGCTGGAGAGGCAGGCGATCGATCCGGCCGACCTGCGCCGAAATATCGTCGTCTCTGGACTCAACCTGCTCGCCGCACGGTCGCCTTTGCGCGACCAAATGCTGCGACTGGTCTTTGGCAGTGCGCCCGACGCGGCCGATGCCGTCGTGTTCGAGGTCACCGGTCCCTGCGAGCCCTGCTCTGCCATGGAGACTGCACTCGGGCTTGGCGGCTACAACGCGATGCGCGGGCATGGTGGGGTCACCGCGCGGGTGCTGCGCGATGGGCCGATCGTGGTCGGTCAGCCGGTCTGGGTCGTGGAGTGGCAGCGCGACGTGGGCGAGGCGTCGCAAGGGCATCCCTAAGTTTTGGCAAGGCCGGTGGCCCAACGCTGGTAGATGTGATTGCTCAGGCGTCGCATGCGTGGCAGCCGCTCGGACGTCAGCGCGTGGACCGTGGCCGCATCCTGCACGCCTTCGGGCCGTGGACCGGCCAGCGCCTGCGAAACCTCGCGTGTGCCGGTCTCGCACCACGTTGCGATGGTCGGCTCGTCCATCTCGATGTGACATTGCATGCCGATGCTCGGCCCGATGGCGAACATCTGGTTGCTGCACAAGTCGCTGCTGGCGAGCCGGGTCGCGCCGGGTGGGATGCTGAAGGTCTCGCCATGCCACTGGAAGACGTCGAACTCGGGCGCATCGCCGAGCCAAGCGCGGGCTTCGGGCGTGTCGGTCGGGTAGACGCTGTGCCAGCCGATCTCCTTTGCCTGCTCCCCGTCGCGGCGGTTGGTGCTGACTGTGCCACCGAGTGCGCGGCTGATGAGTTGCCCGCCGAGGCAGTGGCCGATCAGCGGGATACCTTGCGCCTGTGCCTGCCGGATCAGCGCAAGGAGCGGCTCGATCCACCGCAGCGGGTCGTTGACGCTCATCGGCCCGCCCATCATGCCGATGCCGCTGAATCGGTTGCTCGAGGCCGGGACGGAGTCGCCCTGATCGATGCGGATCTCGGTCCAGAGGATGCCCTGTTGGGTGAGCCAGTCGGCAAAGAACGCCGGCCCCTCGGTGGGCGCAAAACGGAAGATGGCTACAGGCTTCATGCGGCCGCCTCGAGCGCAGCGAGCCAACGCCGCAACGCAAGCGCCAGATCCTTGCCGGAGAAGCCACAAGCCTCGCCGCTGAACCAGCGCGCGCTCTCCATACGCATCAGCAGCGCCTCGGCGGTCTCGGCGAGTTCGGGCGGGACTGCCGTGCCGAGTTCGAGCAAGGCGCGACGCCAGGCCATGCAGAAAGGATCAACCTCCAGCCGCCCGGCCTCGAAGTCGTCGAGTGCGCTGCGCAATCGCGCAATTGACATGCGGGTCTCCTCGGGGGGTACAGGGTGCGGCGGGTAAGATACGCCGATGACGCGACGTTCGACACCGCAACTGGCGGCGCGATTCCTGGGTGCCAGCGACATTGCCGAGTTGCTGCGCGGTCAGTCCGCTGCGCGGGCCTGGCGCGACGCGCTCGATGCGCTGCTGCCGCTCGACCTGCTCACTGCCACGCACTTTATCCGGCTCGATGGCGATGTGCTCTGGCTGCGCGCCGATTCCCCGGCGGTGGCGACCCGCGTGCGCCAGATCCAGGCGCGTCTGCGGCGTGGCCTTGCTCAACACGGACTTGCAGTGTCGGCGGTCAAGGTCAAGGTCGGCTCGCCGCGCTTCCGGCGGATCGAGCCGCCGCCCAAGCCAGCGCGTGTCATGCCCGAGCCGGCGCGCAGTTCGCTGGAGACGGTCGCCGCGCGTCTGCCGGACGGGCCGCTGCGCGCGGCGATGCTGCGACTGGCGCGGACCGGCGCCTGACCGCCACGGCTCAGGCCGCTTGCACCAACTCTTCGCCGGCAGGCAGCGGGGCGAAAGCCGCAGGCAAGCGGTCGCCGCGACCGAAGCTGACGATCTCGTGGCTGTCCGGGTCGGCCAGCAAGGCGCGTACCAGCGCGTTGTTGAGCGCGTGTCCGGACTTGTGCCCGGTGAAGGCACCGATGATCGGGTGGCCGGCCAGATAAAGGTCGCCGACGGCGTCAAGCACCTTGTGCGTGACCAGCTCGTTGGGCGTGCGCAGGCCGTCGCGGTTGAGCACGCGGAACTCGTCCATGACGATCGCGTTGTCGAGGCTGCCACCGAGTGCGAGCCCGTTGGCGCGCAGCATCTCGACCTCGTGCATGAAGCCGAACGTCCGTGCACGGCTGACGTCGCGCACGTAGGACTGCTCGGCAAAATCGATGGTGACGGAGCCAGCACTGCCGCGCGTCGCCGGGTGCGCGAAATCGATGCTCAGGGTGATGCGGAAGCCGTCGTATGGCTCGAGGCGCACCCATTTGTCGCCGTCATGCAGCTCGATCGGCTTTCGCACGCGGATGTAGCGCTTGCGCGCGTCCTGCTCGAGCACACCGGCCGACTGCAAGAGGAAGACGAAGGGCGCGGCGCTGCCATCCATGATCGGCACCTCGGGGGCGCTAAGGTCGATCAGCAGGTTGTCGATGCCAAGCCCGGCGATGGCGCTCAGCAGATGCTCGACCGTGCCGACACGCGCGCCGTCGCACTCCAGTGCCGTGCACATGCGGGTGTCGTGGACCAGGCGTGCGTCCGCCGCGAAGCTGACCGGGGGTGTCAGATCGACGCGGCGAAACACGATGCCGTGGTCGGCCGGCGCCGGCCGCAGGGTGAGCTCGACCTTGTTGCCGGAGTGCAGACCGACGCCGGTGGCGCGGATAGTCTGGGCGAGGGTACGTTGGAACAGCATGTCGTGGAGGGGGTCAGGATGCCCGGAGCGTTCCGGTAGACAGCCCGGATTGTAACCGTCCGTTCATCCTGCCACGACCGTATTTGTTGCAGCGCACCATCATTGTCTGCCTCGACCCGCCTCAGTCCGCTTGCCGGCGCAGGAAAGCCGGGATGTCGTACTGCTCGAGGGTCGCCTCGGTGAGCTCGGGGCGGGACCCGCCACGCGCCGCACGGCCGCTGCCGAACACCGCCGGTGCCGCGCCCGAGTCAGCCGGCGGCATGAAACCGACCGCATCGTCGGTGCCGGTGCGCAGGTTCATGAAGCCGGTGTCGATGACTTCGAGCTGCGGCTTGCCAGCGCGTGCGGTCTGCTGCTTGCCCAGGCCGGTCGCCACCACGGTCACGCGCAGCGCGTCGCCCATGTTCTCGTCGATGGCGGTGCCGAAGATCACGGTGGCGTCCTCGGCGGTGTAGGCGCGGATCGTCTCCATGATCTGGTTGATGTCCGACAGCTTGAGGCTGCCATCAGCGGTGATGTTGACCAACACGCCGCGCGCGCCGCGTAGTTCGACATCCTCGAGCAGCGGGCTGGCGACGGCCGACTCGGCGGCGATGCGCGCACGGTCGACGCCGCTGGCCGAGGCCGAGCCCATCATCGCCATGCCCATCTCGCTCATCACCGTCTTCACGTCGGCGAAATCGACGCCGATCATGCCCGGGCTGTTGATGACCTCGGCGATGCCGGCTACGGCGCCGTGCAGCACGTCGTTGGCGGCAGCGAAGGCATCGACCAGCGACACATCACCGCCAAGTTCCTGCATCAGCTTCTCGTTGGGGATGACGATGACCGAGTCGACGTGCTGCGACAGTTCGGCGATGCCGTTGACGGCGGCATCCATGCGCTTGCCTTCGAACGAGAACGGCTTGGTCACCACAGCCACCGTGAGGATGCCGAGTTCGCGTGCGACCTGAGCCACTACCGGTGCTGCGCCGGTTCCGGTGCCGCCGCCCATGCCGGCGGTGATGAACAGCATGTCTGCACCCGCCACTGCTTCTACCAGTTGTTCGCGGTCCTCGATCGCGGCGTTGCGGCCGACCTCGGGGCGTGCACCCGCACCGAGGCCTTTGGTGAGTTGCTGACCGAGGGCGATCTGCGTAGTCGCCTGCGTCCTGACCAGCGCTTTCTGGTCGGTGTTGGCGCAGATGAACTCGACGCCCTGCACCCCGCGGTCGATCATGTGGTCGACCGCATTGCCGCCACAGCCACCCACGCCGATCACTTTGATCACGGCGCCTTGCTTGGGCGCCTCCATCACTTCGAACTTCATGTGTAACCCCCCTTTGGATTAAAAATTCCCCTGTACCCAGGTTCTTGCGTTGCGGAAGAAGGCCTTGACCGGGCCTTCCTTGATGCGCTCGATCTCGCGTTGCCGGTGGCTCTCGAAGCCGGTCTGGACCAGCCCGATGGCGGTGGCGTAGCGCGGGTGCCGGACGAATTCCGCCAGCGGCCCGTTGTAGTTGGGCTGGCCGATCCGGACCGGCATGTGGAACACCTCTTCGCCGAGTTCGGCCATACCCGGCATGGCAGCGCTGCCGCCAGTCAGCACCACGCCGGACGACAGCCCTTCGCTGAAGCCGGCGCGCGCGAGTTCGGTCTGCACCAGCGAGAACAGCTCCTCGACGCGCGGCTCGATGACATTGGCCAGCGTCTGCCGGGACGATTGGCGCGGCTGGCGGTCGCCGACGCCCGGTACCTCGATGCCGACGGTGCTGTCTGCCAACTGGCGCAGGGCATAGCCGTGCTGCTGCTTGAGGTCCTCGGCATCCTTGGTCGGCGTGCGCAGCGCCATCGCGATGTCGTTGGTGATCTGGTCACCCGCGATCGGCAGGACGGCGGTGTGGCGGATGGCGCCGCCGGCATAGACGGCGACGTCGGTGGTGCCGCCGCCGATGTCGACCATCACCACACCGAGGTCACGCTCGTCGCCGTGCAGCACCGAGGTCGCCGAGGCGATCGGCTGCAACACCAGTTCCTCTACCTCGAGCCCGCAACGGCGTACGCATTTGACGATGTTCTCGGCGGCGCTGACCGCGCCGGTCACCATGTGCACCTTGACCTCGAGGCGGACACCGCTCATGCCGAGCGGTTCGCGCACCTCGCCCTGGTCGTCGATGATGAACTCCTGGATGAGCGTGTGCAGGACGCGCTGATCGGCCGGGATGTTCACCGCCTGCGCGGTGCGCAGGACACTGTCGATGTCGTGCTGGCTGACCTCGCGGTCGCGGATGGCGACCATGCCGTGCGAGTTGAAGCTCTTGATGTGGCTGCCGGCGATGCCTGCCCAGACCTTGCCGATGCGGCATCCGGCCATCACCTGCGCCTCCTCGACAGCGGTCTGGATGGCGTTGACCGTCGCCTCGATATTGACCACCACACCGCGCCGCAGCCCGGTTGAGGGCGAGCTGCCGAAGCCGATCATCTCGAGCTGGCCGTCGGGCGTGATGGTGGCGACCACGGCAACGATCTTGGAGGTGCCGATGTCGAGACCGACGATGGTGGGCGTGGTGTTGATGACGGGCTTCATGGCGGGCGGGCGCTCTGGTCTGGCCTCAGGTCTTGCGGGTGGCGGCTGCCACTGGGCGGCCGGGCAGGGTGAGTGGCTTGCCGTCGCGGCTGCGCAGGGCAAAACCGTTGCGGTAGCGCAGGTCGATGTGGCTGACGCGCGGCATCAGGGGCTCGACCTGTTGCGGGTAGACAGCGAGGAAGCGCTGCAGTGGCGCGAGGTCGGCGGCGCGACCGAGTTCGATGCGTGTCCCGCCGTCGAGCTCGACGGTCCAGGCGCGGCGCGGCGACAGCAGCAGCGCGTGCGGCTTCATCCCAGCTCCGGAGAGCACCCGATCGACCTCGGCAAAACGCGCGGCGACTTGGTGGCTGCTGCCTGCTGGTCCACTGAGCAGTGGCAGCTCGGCCTCGGTCGCGCCCTCGAACACATCGCCCTGGCGATCGACCAGCCCGCCTTCCTGCCAGACCGCAACCGCCTCGTGCTCGGCGATGCGCACCTCGAGCGTGGCGGGCCAGCGCCGCACCAGCCATGCCTCGCGCACCCAGGGCAGGTGCGTGAAGGCGCGCCGCGAGGCTTCCAGATCCATGGTGAAGAAGTTGCCGCGGAGTTCGCGACGCACCACATCTTCGACCTGACGCCGGGTCACATGCATCGGCGCCTCGGTGATCACCACCTCGCGGATGGCGAAGGTCGGGCGGTGCAGCAACCAGTAGAGGCCGCCGGCGATCACTGCGGCCGCGCTCAGCGCCACCAGCACCAGGCTGATGCGGTCGAGGCGTGAGGGGTCGTCCCACAGGCGCTTATCTGCCATGCGGCTCCCCTGCTGTGGCGCGCTCGAGGATCTCGATCACCAGTTGCTCAAACGGGATGCCGGCGGCCTTCGCCGCCATCGGCACCAGCGAGTGTCCGGTCATGCCCGGGCTGGTGTTCATCTCGAGGAAGACTGGCTCGCCCGCCGGCGTCAGGATGATGTCGGCGCGGCCCCAGCCGCGGCAGTCGAGCGCCTGGAAGGCGCGCAGGGTGAGTGCCTGGATGCGCGTCTCGAGTGCCGGGTCGAGCCCGGCCGGGCAGAAGTATTGCGTGTCGTCGCTGAAGTACTTGTTCTGGTAGTCGTAATTGCCCTGTGGCGGGACGATGCGCACCATCGGCAGCGCACGGTCGCCGAGCACCGCGCAGGTGTACTCGCCGCCCTGTACAAAGCGCTCGGCGAGGACGATGCTGTCGTGGCGCAGGGCTTCGTCCCAGGCGGCGCGCACCGCTGCCGCATCGCCGCCGATGATCTTGGTGATGCCGATCGACGAGCCCTCGCGCGCGGCCTTTACCATCATGTCGGGGCCAAGGCGATCCAGCACCTTCTGCGGAGTCATGTCTGGGGTGAGTTCGATGCCGTCGGCGACCGGGATGCCGGACTGCTGCCAGACCAGCTTGGTGCGCCACTTGTCCATCGCCAGCGCCGAGCCGAGCACACCCGAGCCGGTGTAGGGGATGCCGAAGGCCTCGAGTGCGCCCTGCAGCGTGCCGTCCTCACCAAACCGACCGTGCAGCGCGATGAAGACGCGCTGGTAGCCCTCCTCCAGCAGCGCGGTGAGGGGCTTCTCGGCCGGGTCGAACCTGTGGGCATCGACGCCCTGGCGCTGCAGCGCGGCCAAGACGGCGCCGCCGCTCATCAGCGAGATCTCGCGTTCCGCCGAACGGCCACCGAACATGACCGCGACCTTGCCGAATCGGGTCTGGTGACTGGTTAGGCTCATGCCGCAACCCTTTCCGCGAGTTGTGCGGGCACCTGACCCATCGAGCCTGCGCCCATGGTGATCAGGACATCGCCGTCCTGCAGGTGCGCCAGCGCAGCCTGCGGCAGGTCGCTGACCTGCTCGACAAAGATCGGCTCGATGCGGCCCTGCACGCGCAGCGCGCGGCTCAGGGCGCGGCCGTCGGCGGCGACGATCGGCGCCTCGCCGGCGGCGTAGACCTCGGTCAGCAGCACGGCATCAGCCTCGTTGAGTACGCGCACGAAGTCCTCGAACAAGTCCCGCGTACGCGTGTAGCGGTGCGGCTGGAAGGCCAGCACGATGCGTCGGCCGGGAAACGCCCCGCGCGCTGCTGCGAGCGTCGCCGCCATCTCGACCGGGTGGTGGCCGTAGTCGTCGATGAGCGTGAAAGTGCCGCCACCGGGCAGGGTGATGTCGCCGTGGCGGGCAAAGCGCCGACCGACGCCCTGGAACTCGGCCAGCGCGTGCACGATGGAGGCATCGGGGATGTCGAGCTCGGTGCCGACCGCGATCGCCGCCAGCGCGTTGCGCACATTGTGCTCGCCCGGCAGGTTGAGGGTGATGTCGAGGCTCGACAGCGGCGAGCCGTTGCGCCGCGTCGCGGTGAAGCGCATGCGGCCGTGGTCGTGGCGCACGTCGACGGCGCGGATCGCAGCCGCCTCGTCAAAACCGTAGGGCACCACGGTCTTGCTCACCTGCGGCAGGATCTCGGCCACCACCGGATCGTCGATGCACGCCACTGCGACACCGTAGAAGGGCAGGCGCTGCAGGAAGTCGACGAAGGTCTGCTTGAGCCGGCCGAAGTCGTGGCCGTAGGTCTCCATGTGGTCCTGGTCGATGTTGGTGACCACGCTGATGACCGGGGTGAGGTGCAGGAAACTGGCGTCGGATTCGTCCGCCTCGGCGACGATGAAGTCGCCCTGGCCGAGCTTGGCGTTGGCCTTGGCGGCGTTGAGGCGGCCACCGATGACGAACGTCGGGTCGAGCCCGCCGGCGGCCAGCACCGAGGCGATGAGGCTGGTGGTGGTGGTCTTGCCGTGGGTGCCGGCCACCGCGATGCCTTGCCGCAGGCGCATCAGTTCGGCGAGCATCAGCGCGCGCGGCACCACCGGGATGTGTGCGGCGTGCGCGGCGACCACTTCCGGGTTGTCGGCGGTGACCGCTGTGGACACCACTACCGCATCGGCGCCTGCGATGTTCGCGGCGGCGTGGCCGCGCAGCACCGTCGCGCCGAGCGCCCGCAGTCGCTGTGTGACGCCGTTGTCTGCCAGGTCGGAGCCGCTGACCTGGTAGCCGAGGTTGAGCAACACCTCGGCGATGCCGCACATCCCGGTGCCGCCGATGCCGACAAAGTGGATATGCGAGATGCGGTGTCTCACGCCGTGAACCCCGCAGTCTCAAGCGCGATCTGCGCGACGGTCCGGGTCGCCTCGGCTCTGGCCACTGTCTGGGCGCGCACCGCCATCTGCGCCAGTTCCTCGCGGTTGAGCGACTGCAGCAGCGCAGCGAGGCCTTCGGGCGTGAGCTCACGTTCTGGGAGCAGGCGCGCGGCACCGGCGTCCACCAGTACGCGCGCATTGGCGGTCTGGTGGTCGTCGACGGCATGGGGGAACGGCACCAGCAGCGCACCGATGCCGACCGCGGCAAGCTCGGCCACGGTGAGCGCGCCGGCACGGCAGATGACCAGATCGGCCATCGCGTACTGCATCGCCATATCCTTGATGAAAGGCACGCAGGAGGCCATCACGCCGGCTTCGTCGTAGGCCGCGCGCAGGGCGTCGATGTGCTTCGCCCCGGCCTGGTGGAAGACGAACGGCCGCTCAAGTTTGGGGATGCGCGCCAGCGCTGCGGGCATGACGCGATTGAGTGCCTGCGCGCCGAGGCTGCCGCCAACCACCAGGATGCGCAGCCTGCCGCCACCGCGTTTCTCGAAGCGCTCGGCTGGATCGCCGAGGCTGAGGATGGAGGCGCGCACCGGATTGCCGACCCATTCGCTGCGGGCCGGGGGGCGGCAGCGTTGTGCCATCGGGTTGGTGCTGGCCGCTTCGAAAGCCTTGGGGAAGCCGGTGAGGACGCGGTCAGCGAACATCGCCAGCACGCGGTTGGTGAGTCCGGCCACGGCGTTCTGCTCGTGGATGATGAGCTTGCGGCCGAGCAGCTTGCCGACCATCGCACCGGGGAAAGCCGCGTAGCCGCCAAAGCCGAGCATCACCCGCGGCCGGTGGCGGAGGATGCCGAACAGCGCCTGCAGGCAGGCAAGCGCAAGCTTGAGCGGGAACAGTGCGGTGGTGACGAGGTTCTTGCCGCGCAGTCCCCCGAGCGTGACCCAGACACCGGGGTAGCCGGCCTCGGCCACCAGCCGCTGCTCCATGCCACCACGCGTCCCGAGCCAGACCACCTCGTGGCCGCGTTCGCGCAGGGCGTTGGCGACCGCGATGGCGGGGAAGACGTGCCCGCCGGTGCCGCCCGCCATGACCATGAAAGGCGCGCTCATATCTGCTTGCCCCGCATCAGCAGGCGGTTCTCGAAGTCGACCCGCAACAGGATCGCCAGCGCCAGACAGATGGTCATCAGGGCGCTGCCGCCAAAGCTCATCAGCGGCAGGGTCAGCCCCTTGGTCGGCAGAGCACCCATGCTCACGCCGGCATGCACCAGCGCCTGCGTGCCGAGCCAGACGCCGATGCCCTGAGCCACCAGGGCCGAGTAGGCGCGGTCGAGGGCGATCGCCTGACGACCGATCAGAAAGGCGCGCCAGATCAGCCAGGCGAACACCAACAACACCAATAACACGCCGAAGAAGCCGAGTTCCTCGGCGATCACCGCCATCAGGAAGTCGTTGTACGCCTCTGGCAGATAGCCCTGCTTCTCCATGCCGGCACCGAGTCCGACGCCGAACCACTCGCCACGGCCATAGGCCATCAAGGAATGCGTGAGCTGGTACCCGTCGGCCATCGGCTTGTCCCACGGGTTCATGAAGGCAGCGATGCGCTTCATGCGGAACGGTTCGGTGACGATCAGCGCAAAGAACGCCGCGCCGAGGATGCCCATCAGGCCAAGGAAGATGCGTACGCGCATGCCGCCAAGCCAGAGGATGCCGGCGGTGATGGCGCACATCACGGCAAAAGACCCGGCATCGGGCTGAACGATGACGAGGCCGCCCGCCAGCAGGATGACCCCGCCCAACGGGATCAGGCCTTTGGTCCAGCTGTGCATGAAGGCGGCCTTGCGCACCGTGTAGTCGGCGGCATAGAGGACCACGGCGAGTTTCATCAGCTCGGCGGGTTGCAGGCTGACGATGCCGAGCGGGATCCAGCGGCGCGCACCGTTGATCTTGAGGCCGATGCCCGGGACCAGGACCAGCACCAGCAGCACCATCCCGGCGACGAAGACCCACGGCGCGTAGCGCTGCCAAGTGCGCATCTCGATGGCGAAGACTGCCCCGCCGGCGATCGCACCCAGCAGCAGATACATGAACTGCCGCTTGAGGAAATACAGCGCGTCGAACTGGGTCTGCCGGCTGAGTTCGGCGGTGGTGATGGTCGCCGAGAAGACCATGACGATGCCCATCGCGGCGATGGCAGCGATGACGAACAGCAGCGCGAGGTCATAGCTCGGCAGCAGTCGGCGACCCTGAAGGCCTGGGTTGGCAAAGCTCACGACGTGCGCGCCCCCGGTAGGCGCCGCACTGCGTCGACAAAGACCTCGGCGCGGTGGGCATAGTTGCGGAACATGTCGAGGCTGGCGCAGGCTGGCGACAGCAGCACCGCATCGCCCGGTTGCGCCAGCGTGGCGCAAGCGCGCACCGCCTCGGGCAGGCTGTCGGCGCGTTGCAGCGGCACGCCGGTGCTGCGCAGTGCGGTCTCGATCGCCGGTGCGTCGCGGCCGATCAGCACCACCGCGCGGGCGCGCGCCTTGACCGGTCCAGCCAGCGGCGCGAAGTCCTGGCCCTTGCCGTCGCCGCCGGCGATCAGCACCACCGGCCGGTCGAAGCCGTCGAGTGCGGCCACCGTGGCCCCGACGTTGGTGCCTTTCGAGTCGTCGTACCAGGTGACGTCGGCCACCTCGGCGATCGGCTCGACGCGGTGCGGCAGGCCACGGAACTCGCGCAGCGCGGCGAGGAGCGGGCCTTCGGGCATATCCAGCGCGCGGCACAGGGCGAACGCCGCCAAGGCATTGGTGGCATTGTGCAATCCGGTGACCTGCAGCTCCCCGGCACGCATCAGCACCCGACTGCCTTGCGCCAGTGCTGGCTGGCCATCGACCTCGGCGATGCCAAAGTCGCTCGGCGACACCGGCGCGTGGCGGCTGAAGGTCCAGACCCTGCGCCCCGACTGACCCATGCGGTCGACCATGGGGTCGTCGCGGTTGATCACCTGCACGCCCTCGCCATTGAAGATCCGCGCCTTGACGCCGGCGTAGGCGGCGAGGTTCGGGTAGCGGTCCATGTGGTCCTCGGAGATGTTGAGGACGGTTGCCGCATCGGGGTAGAGGCTGCGCGTGGTCTCGAGCTGGAAGCTGGAGAGCTCGAGCACGAAGATGTCCGGCGTCTCGCCGCTGGCCAGCACCTTGGCCAGCGCGTCGAGGACCGGCAGGCCGATGTTGCCGGCCACAACGGTGTTGAATCCGGCCTTGACGCACATCGCGCCGACCATGCTGGTGGCTGTACTTTTTCCGTTGGAGCCGGTGATGGCGATGCAGCGCACGCGCGGGAAGTACTTGTTCAGCGCCCGGGCAAAGAGTTCGACGTCGCCGGTGACCGGGATGCCGCGGCGCACCGCGTCCTGCACCAGCGGCTCGGCCAGCGGCACCCCGGGGCTCAGCGCGATCAGGTCGATGCCCTCGAAGCTTGCTTCGTGGAACGGCCCGCAGTCGGTGCGGATGTCGGGGAACTCGGTCTGCAGGGTCTTGAGGTGGGGCGGGTCTTGGCGGCTGTCGGCGACGCGCACGGTGGCGCCGGCGCCACGCAGCCAGCGCACCATCGAGAGCCCGGTGTCGCCGAGGCCGAGAACGAGGACGGTCTGTTCGCGCAGTGGCATGGCTTACCTCAACTTGAGCGTGGAGAGGCCGACCAGCACCAGCATCATGGTGATGATCCAGAAGCGCACCACCACCTGCGTCTCCTTCCAGCCTTTGAGCTCGAAGTGGTGGTGGAGCGGCGCCATCCGGAACACCCGCTTGCCGGTCAGCTTGAAGGAGGCGACCTGAATGATCACCGACAGGGTCTCGACGACGAACACGCCACCCATGATGAAGAGCACGATCTCCTGGCGGACGATGACGGCGATGGTGCCGAGCATCGCGCCCAGCGCCAGCGCGCCGACATCACCCATGAAGACCTCGGCCGGGTAGGCGTTGAACCAGAGGAAGCCGAGCCCGGCACCGGCCATCGCCGTACACAGCACCAGCAGCTCACCGGCACCGGGGATGTATGGAAAGCCCAGGTATTTGGAGAAGACCGCGTTGCCGACGACGTAGGCGAACACGCCGAGCGCGCTGCCGACCATCACCGTGGGCATGATCGCCAGGCCATCGAGGCCGTCGGTGAGGTTGACCGCGTTGCTGGTGCCGACGATGACAAAGTAAGTGAGGACGAGGAAGCCGACCGAGCCGAGCGGGAAGGCCACGGTCTTGAAGAAGGGCACGATGAACTCGGTCTGCGCCGGCAGGGTGGTGCTGAAGGCGAGGAAGGCCGCAGCGGCGAGACCGATGACGCTCTGCCAGAAGTACTTCCAGCGGCTGGCAAGGCCCTTGGGGTCGCGGTGGACCACCTTGCGGTAGTCGTCGACCCAGCCGACCACGCCGAAGCCGAGCGTGACCAGCAGCACGATCCAGACGAAGCGGTTGGACAGGTCGCCCCAGAGCAGCGTCGAGCCGGCGATCGAGAGCAGGATCAGCGCGCCGCCCATGGTCGGTGTGCCCTGCTTGATCAGGTGCGTCTGCGGGCCGTCGTCGCGCACGGCCTGGCCGAACTTCATGGCGGCGAGCTTGCGGATCACTGCCGGCCCGGCCCAGAAGCAGATCATCAGCGCGGTCATGCAGGCGAGCACGGCGCGCAGCGTGAGGTAGTTGAAGACGCGGAAGGCGCCGATGTCTTCGGTGAGCCATTGGGCGAGGATCAGCAGCATGCGGCGGCCTCCTTGCGGGTGATGCCGGGTGCCGCCGCGCCGCCGCTGGCCGCGCTGGTAGGTGCGACCAGCGCGTCGACCACCTGCTCCATGCGCATGAAGCGTGAGCCCTTGACCAGCACTGTGGTGTCCGGCGTGAGGCGGTCGCGCAGCGCGGCGACGAGTTCGGCGTGGCTGGCGAAGTGTTCGCCGCCGGGGCCGAAGCTGGCGACCGTCTCGCGCGACGACCCGCCGGTGGCCAGCAGGCTCTCGAGGCCGGCGGCACGGGCGGCCGCACCGACCTCACGGTGCAGTGCCGGACCGTTGGGGCCGAGCTCGCCCATGTCGCCGAGCACGAGGATGCGCGGGTGCGGTGCGGCAGCGAGCACGGCGATGGCGGCGCGCGCCGAGTCCGGGTTGGCGTTGTAGGTGTCGTCGATCACGACCGCGCCATTGGCCGCGCGCTTGACCTGCAAGCGGCCTTTGGTGCCCTGAGACCGGGTCGCGCCGAAGCCATCGAGCGCGGCGGCGGCCTGCGCCAGCGGTACGCCGGCGGCGACGGCCGCCGCCACGGCCGCGCAGGCGTTGTGTGCGTTGTGCACGCCGGGGGTGGCAAGGTGACAAGCGGCGGTCTGGCCGCCGTGACACAGCGTGACGGTGTTGTCGGGGCTGGCCGCCCCGGCGATTTCGGCGGCCGCATCGAGGCCGAAACGCAGCACGCGGCGACTGCCCGCGAGCGTCTGCCACAGCGCCAGCCAGCGGTCGGTCTGGGGTAGCACCGCCACACCACCCTCTCGTAGCCCCTGAACGATCTCGCCTTTGGCGCGCGCGATGCCCTCGAGTGAACCGAGGTTCTCGAGGTGCGCGGTGCCGGCGTTGTTGACCACTGCGATGTCTGGCTCCGCGACCCCGCACAAGTAGGCGATCTCGCCGGCGTGGTTCATGCCCATCTCGCAGACGGCGTAGCGGTGCCCCGGTTCGAGCCGCAGCAGGGTCAGCGGCAGTCCGATGTCGTTGTTGAGGTTGCCTTCGGTCGCCAGCACCGCCGCATCACCATGCGCGTGGCGCAGGATGGTCGCGAGCATCTCCTTGACCGTGGTCTTGCCGTTGCTGCCGGTCACTGCCAGCAGTTTCGGGTTGACGCGCTGACGATGCGCGCGGGCGATGGCGCCGAGCGCGAGACGGGCGTCCGCGACGAAGATGCCGCTGGCGCCGGGCGGCAGGGCATCGGCCCGCTCGACCAGTGCTGCCACTGCGCCAGCCGCGAGCGCATCCGCTGCAAAGGCGTTGCCGTCAAAGCGCTCGCCGCGCAGCGCGACGAAGAGGTCTCCGGCAGCGATGCTGCGGGTGTCGGTGTGCACGCGCGCGATGTCGCAGTCGGCGCCGACCAGCTGGCCGCCGCAGTCGGCGGCCAGCGTCGAGAGACGGAAGCGGGCGGCGGCCACCTGGTGCCCGGTCATTTCACTTCCGGTCATGCCGCGCTCCTCTGCCAGCCGTCGAGCGCGGCGCGCGCGTAAGCGATGTCGCTGAACGGCAGCTTCTGCCCGCCGATCTCCTGCGTCGTCTCGTGGCCCTTGCCGGCCAGCAGCACGATGTCGCCCGCGCGCGCATCGGCGAGGGCGAGCGCGATGGCGCGGGCACGGTCGGGCTCGATCAGCAACTCGCCGGCGCTGGAGACACCGGTACAGACCTGCGCGATGATGGCGGCGGGGTCTTCCGAGCGCGGGTTGTCGCTGGTCAGCACGACGCGATCGGCCAGCCGCGCGGCCACCTCGCCCATCATCGGGCGCTTGCCAGGGTCGCGCTCGCCACCGCAGCCGAACAGGCAGTGCAGGCGGCCACCGGACGGGACGCTGCTGCGCAGGCTGGCAAGCGCCTGCTCGAGCGCGTCCGGGGTATGCGCGTAGTCGACCACCACGGTCGGGCCATCGGCGCGGCGCAGAACCTGCATGCGGCCATCGACCGGCAGGAAATCGGCCGCCGCCGCGGCGGCCTCGTCGAGCGGCACGCCGGAGACCAGCATCGCGGCGAGCACGCAGGACAGGTTGTCGACGTTGAACATCCCGACGACAGGTGCTTTGACCTCGGCATGGCCCCACGGCGACGCGAGCCGGAACGAGAGGCCCTCGGCGGTCGCGCGCACGCCCTCCGGGCGGACCTCGCCGCGATGACCGACCGTGACCACCTCGGTGCGGCTGCTGTCGATGCTGTCGGCGAGTTGCGCGCCGAAGGGCTGGTTGGTCACCACCACGGCGTATTGCAGCTCATCCCAGTGGAACAGCCGGGCCTTGGCTTGGCCATAGGCCTCCAGCGAGCCATGGAAGTCCAGATGGTCACGGGTCAGGTTGGTGAACACCGCGACGTCGAACTCGATGCCGTTGACGCGACCCTGCGCGAGTCCGTGGCTCGACACCTCCATGGCCACCGCGTCGGCGCCGGCACCACGCAGCTCGCCGAGGATGTCCTGCAGCGCGGCGCCATCTGGCGTTGTGTTGGGCAAGGGCGTGAGCGCGTCTATGCCGTAGCCGAGCGTGCCGATGCGGCCGCAACGGCGGCCGGCGTGGCTCAGTCCCGATGCAAGCCAGTGGCTGCACGTGGTCTTGCCGTTGGTGCCAGTGATGCCGACCGTCCACAGCGGTCGGCCGGGGTGGCCGGCGATCTCGGCGGCGATCCAGCCGAGCCGCCAGGCGAGGTCGGGCACCGCTTGGTTCGGAATGTCGATCTGCGGCGCCTCAACGCCCACGGGGTCCCAGAGCACCGCGGAGGCGCCGGCGGCCACTGCGGCGTCGATGAACGCGCGCCCATCGACCCGATGGCCCGGAACGGCAGCGAACACATCGCCCGGCTTGACCAGACGGCTGTCTACGCGCAGGCGCCGCCCGGCAAGGCCCATGGCATGGACGAAGCCCCGATCGAAGTCGGGGCGTCCGCTCGGCTGGTTGTGGGGGCGCAGGGCGTTCACCGAGGCGCCTCCTGGGGTGGCGCGTCGACTCGCGGCACACCTCGCGTCGGCGTGTCGTCCGCCGCGACACGGACGGCGACCTTGGCAGGCGTGTCGGCAGCGGGTGGCGGGGCAGCCGGCCGGTTCTCGACCCAGACCGGTGCCGCCTGATCATGCGGCACGCCGCGCTGCCGAAGGGCCTCGCCCATCACCTTGCCGAACACCGGGGCGGCGACTGCGCCACCATAGATGGCGCCGGCGTGCGGTTCGTCGATCATCACCGCGAGGATGTAGCGCGGCGCGCTGGCCGGCGCAAAACCGACAAACGACGCGATGTAGCTGTTCTGTGCATAGCCCTTCGCGCCGACGCGGATCTTGCGTGCGGTCCCGGTCTTGCCGGCAACGCGGTAGCCCGGGATGGCAGCAGCCTTGGCCGTACCGCCGTCCTGTGTCACCGCTTCGAGCATGCTGCGCACCTGCTGTGCGGTGGTGCTCGAGATGACACGTTCGCCTTGCAGCACCTCGTCGCTGCGGGTCAGCCGCACTGGCAGCGTGTCACCATCGCGAGCGAACACGAGGTAGGCGCGGGCCATCTGCAGCAGGCTCACGGCGACGCCGTTGCCGTAAGACATCACCACCTGGTCGACCGGTTGCCAAGTCTTCCAGGGGCGGAGCATGCCGCTGGCCTCGCCGGGGAAGCCGGTGCCCGGGGCGACGCCAAAGCCGAAACGGTGCAGGTATTCCCAGTGCCGCGATGGCTGCACCTGGAGTGCCATCTTCAGCGACCCGACGTTGCTCGAGTGCTGGATGATCTCGGTGACCGTCATGAAGCGGATGCTGTGGTGCGTGTCCTTGATGGTGTGCTTGCCGATGCGGAAGCTGCCGTCCCCGGTGTCGATCTGCGTGTCCGGCTTGACCACGCCCTCTTCGAGCGCCATCGCGGCAGTGAACGGCTTCATCGTCGAGCCGGGCTCATAAAGGTCGATGACCGTGCGGTTGCGCGTACGCTCGGGGTCGGCGCGCTCGTCGCTGTTGGGGTCATAGGCGGGGTAGTTGGCCATCGCCAGTACCTCGCCGTTCTGCACGTCGAGCATGACGATGCCGCCACCCTTGGCCTTGTTGGCGACGACCGCCTCGCGCAGTTCGCGGAAGGCGATGTATTGCAGGTCGCGGTCGATCGACAGCGCGAGGTCGCGACCATGTTGCGGCGGCAGCACGCTGCGGGCGTCATCGACGATCTGGCCGCGGCTGTTGCGCAAACCGACACGTTGCCCATCGATACCACCGAGTTCGCGGTCGAACGCGCGCTCGATGCCGGCACGGCCCACGTCTGCGCGGTTATCGACGCGGCCGGTGAAGCCGACCAGATGCCCGGTCTCGGGGCCAGCCGGGTAATGGCGCTGGAACTCGGTCTCGAAGTCGAGCCCGGCGATGCGCAGCGCGCGCACGCGATCCGCCTGCTCCTCGCTGAGCTTGTGGCGCAGGTAGACGAAGCCCTGACGGGTATCGGCGAGCTGCGCTTCGAGTCGCTTGGCCGGCACGTCCAAGGCGGTCGCAAGGGCTTCGAGCTGGCCGGGCTTGAGTGCGACGTGGCGCGGGTCGGCGGTGACCGCGACCATCGGCATGCTCACCGCTAGCGGCGCGCCGTGACGATCGACGATGCGTCCGCGGTGTGCATGCAGGGTCTCGGCGGTCTGAACGCGGCGGTCGGCCTGCGCCTGCAGAAAATCGTTCTGGACGCTGGCCAGCCAGGCGGCCCGCCCCACCAGCCCGACCACTGCGACGCCGAACAGGCTGAGGATGACGGTCGAGCGCCAGGGCTTGAGGCGCAGCGCCAGGGCGGGATGCGGCGTGCTCACGGCGTGACACCTGCTGTGCCGGCAGCGCCTGGCGTCAGGGAGGGCAACGGCTGGATCTGGGCCGCGTTCGGGATCGCCATGTCGAGGCGCTCGCGCGCCACCGCCTCGATCCGCCCCTTGCCCGAGAGCATGCTCTGTTCGAGTTGCAGTTCGGTACGTTCGACCTCGAGCTTGCGCGTCTGCTCCTGCATGTCATGCAGACGGATGTACAGGCTGCGCGCCTGATGCTGGGTCAGCACCACGGCGATGGCGCTGGCGAGCAGCCCCAGCAGCAGCCAGACATTGACGAGACTCACGCGGCGACTCCCGGCACGCGTTCGGCGACGCGCATCACGGCGCTGCGCGCGCGCGGGTTGGCGGCGACCTCCGCCGCCGAAGGCTTGACCGCCCGGCCGACCGCGACCAATGGCCGCGGCGGCAACTGGTCGTCGCGCAGCGGCAGCCGTGCGAGCTCATCCGGCACCGTGCTGTGGCGACGGATGAACTGCTTCACGAGCCGGTCTTCCAGCGAGTGGAACGCGATGGCCACCAGTCGTCCTCGAGGAGCAAGGTGTTGCAGGCCCGCCCCGAGTGCCGTTTCCAGTTCCTCGAGTTCGCGGTTGAGGTGAATGCGAATGGCCTGAAAGGTGCGGGTGGCTGGGTCCTGGCCGGGCTCGCGCTGGCGTACCGCGTGAGCGACGATCTGCGCGAGCTGCCGGGTGCGCGTGATCGGGCCCGCTTGGCGCGCCGCGACAATCGCACGCGCAACCTGCTTAGCAAACCGCTCTTCTCCGTACCTGCGGATGATGTGTGCCAGCTCATCTTCGTCGACCTCCTCTAGCCATTGGGCGGCACTCGGCCCGCGCGTGGGGTCCATGCGCATGTCGAGAGGCCCGTCCTGGCGAAAGCTGA
>DALYGT010000002.1:0-9027 GCA_031971375.1 Burkholderiales bacterium
GGAAGCCCTGCAACATGTTGCGCGTCTGGCTCTCGAACTGCCCCTGCATGTCGGCGAACAGGCGCGCGCTCTGCTCGAGGTAGTTGCCGACCATGCCCTGCAGCGCCGGCGCATGCATGGCGAGCAGCTGCTGCCACATCTCGGCGCTCATCTTGGCGGTGTCGCCGAGCTCAACCTGCTGGTTCTTGAGCTTGGATTGCAGGTCGATGAAGGTCTGCAGATTGCGCTCCAGAAATGAGCCGAGGAAGCCCTGCATGGCATGGCCGTAGAAGCGGATGATCTGCTCGAGCACCTGGCTCGACAGGATCGGCGTACCGCCGCCCTCTTCTTCAAGAATGATCTGCAGCAGGATGCTGCGCGTCAGGTCCTCGCCGGACTTGGCGTCGACCACCTGGAACTGCGCCTGATCCATGACCAACGACTTGACGTCGCCCAGCGTGATGTAGGCGCTGGCCTGCGTGTCGTACAGACGCCGGTTGGGGTACTTCTTGATCAGACGCGGTGGGTTGGTGGTCATGCTCTTTCGCTGCGCTGCGGCACGCACGGTAAGTCCCTCATCCAACGATTCTAATCGCATCGCCGATGGGCATGGCCATCGCAATGCAAAAAAGTTGTTGACAGCCGCGCATGGGCCTCGATAGCATAATTGTGCATTGCAACATTCTGGTCGCCAAAAGCAACCGCAACATCCTCAAAACCCCCGCAAGGAGATTGAAAATGCTGAACGTCAACACCCAATTCGCAGATGCACAAAAGTCGGCTGCCGAACAAGGCGCCCGTCTGGCTCACATCTCGCTGGCCAACACCCAGAAGCTCGTCGACCTGCAGATGAAGCTCGCCGAAGCCACCGTCGCCGATTTCACTGAGGCCGCCAAGACCGTCGCTGCCGCCAAGGACCTGAACGACCTGATGAACCTGCGCAGCAAGTGGGCCGAGACTTCGATCGAGAAGTCGGTCAACTACGGCAAGGCTGTCTACGAAGCGACGACCAAGGCCCAAGCCGAAGTCAACCAGTTCATGCAAGACAGCTTCGCCAAGCTCAACAGCGACCTGACCGCCGCCGTCGAGACCGCGACCAAGTCGGCCCCGAACGGCACCGACGCCATCCTGTCGGCCGTCAAGTCGACCGTCGCCGCCACCTCGGCCGCCGTTGACAACCTGACCAAGGCTGCCAAGCAAGTCGCCGAAATGACCGAATCGACCGTGAAGGCTGCTGCCACCGCGACCGCCGACGCTGTCAAGGCTGCTCCGACCAAGCGCGCCACCGCCGCCGCCTGATCGACGCTGTCAAGGCAAGAAGGACCCCCTTGGCCGCCTCGCGGCGGCCATGTTCCTCTCGAGGAACTTCTAACCGCGCCATCGGCGCGGTTTTTTTTCGTGCAGCGCTAGACTGTCCGCAACCCGGAGAGGATACGACCCATGATCACAGGAACCCCCAAGACCGCCATCGTCACGGGCGCCGGCAGCGGCATCGGCCGCGGTGTTGCGCGCGGGTTGCTCGCGGATGGCTGGCGGGTCGGCCTGATCGGGCGCCGTGAAGAGACCTTGTCGGTCACCGCCGACGGTCATCCCGACGCGCTGGTCCTACCCTGCGACACCGGAGACCCTCACGCTGTCCGCGGCGCCTTCGACCGCTTCGTCGAACGCTTCGGGCGCCTTGACCTGCTGTTCAACAACGCCGGGACGGGCACACCCCAAGTGCCGGTAGAGACACTCGACCCGGCCGTCTGGCTCGCCTGCGTCAACGTCAACCTCAACGGCACTTTCTATTGCACGCAGAACGCGTTCCGCATCATGAAGGCGCAAGACCCGAAGGGCGGCCGCATCATCAACAACGGCTCGATCTCGGCGACCACGCCGCGCCCCAACAACGCGCCCTACACTGCCACCAAGCACGCCATCACCGGGCTCACCAAGGCCTGTGCGCTTGATGGCCGCGCGCATGACATCGCGGTGGGGCAGATCGACATCGGCAACGCCGACACCGAAATGGCGCGGCCGATGGCCAACGGCATCATCCAGCCGAACGGCTCGATCATGGTCGAGCCGCGCATCGACGTCGCCCACGTGGTGGGCGCGGTGCGCTACATGGCGGGGCTACCGCTCAGCAGCAACGTGCTGTTCCTGACCGTGATGGCGACCCAGCAGCCTTTCGTCGGCCGCGGCTAGGCGGCGCAAACTGCAGCAAGCCGCCGGGGTCAGCAGGCGAAATCGCAGTCGCGGTCTTCAGGCGCCAGCCTGGCTAGCAGCGCTTCCGATTCCTTGGCCCGCCCGGCGCGCGCCAAAGCGGTGCCCAGCGCGCGGATCACGTTCATGTCGTCCGGGGCGAGCGTCTGCGCCTTCTGCAGCGCAGCGATAGCATCCTCTGACTTGCCGGCGCGCAACAAGGCCTGACCGTGGCTCAGCCAAGCGTCAAAGTTGCCGACCTCGGCCGCGGTCCAAGCGCTGGTGTGCGACAGCGCCCCAGCCCAGTTGCCGGCCTCGGCCAGACGCTGCATCTGCAGGAAGGCGGGCTGTTCGGCCACCGGCAGCTCCCACACCGCCTGCCCGGTCATCGGGGCCAACGGCTCGGCCGGCTTGCGCCGCAACGCTTCGACCCAGTCGGCCGGCATGGCGTAGTAGTAGCCAGAGTGCCCGGCTGAGAGGAAGGTGGTGATGCCGACCAAGGCGCCATTGCTGTCGAACAGACCGCCGCCGCTGGCGCCGAGCCCGAAGCCCGCCGAGGTCTCGATGATGTGGCTCGACTCGAACGGGTGCAACGCACTCACCCGGCCTTCGGTGAAGAACGCCTCGGTGCCCCCAGGGTATCCGTAAAAGAATACTGTCTCGCCGGCCGGCAGGTCGGCGGTGCGGCGCACAGGCACTGGCGTGAACGGGAGCTCGTCGGTGGTCAACAGGCAGAGGTCGTGATGCACGTCGGCCCTCTGCGAGTAGACGTTGTAACGCAACGCACCCTTGAGCACGACGATCTGATCGCTGTTGCGGGTCACGTGGCAATTCGTCAGAACCTCGTTGTGGCCGACCACCACACCGCTGCCCGAGTAACTCTTGTTGGCCGGGCCGCTGGCCGAGACCTTGAGCACCGAGACCGACAGCGCAGTGATGAAGCCGGCGTCGAATCCGGCGGCGGGCGCGGAGCCACCGGCGACAGTGAGAAGCAGTGCGGAGAAGCCCGCAAGGATCGGTTTGCGCATGGTCTTCACCTTCCAATTCCTCGAGTTCTGGTAGGCACGACGCGCGCCAGAAAGTTCAGCCGGCCACCGCCGCACGCAGATGATGCAATGCAGCGCAAAAACGGCAATCTTCACAGCCATCAGCCGTCTCTACGCAGCAAAATCGGGCCTTTCGCAAGGGCGCCCCGATGTTGCGGTGCAGAAAGACATGCTGTAATCTTGAATCGTCGTCTGATTCCTCCTCCTTCAGCGACTTTTGGGGCCCTGCGTGGGCCCCTTTTTTGTGGTCCCGCGAACGACCCGACGGACGCCAGCACTTTGCGGGCGGTCCTATACTCGTATGTTAAGTATCCGAACCGGAGGCCCGATGAGCCGCACCATCCATTGCATCAAGCTCGGCCGCGAGGCCGAGGGACTCGACTTCCCGCCCTACCCCGGCGAACTAGGCAGGCGCATTTTTGAGAGCGTGTCTAAGGAAGCTTGGCAGGCTTGGCTCAAGCACCAGACCATGCTGGTCAACGAGAACCGCCTCAACCTCGCCGACCCGCGCGCCCGCAAGTACCTCGCAGAACAGATGGAAAGCCACTTCTTCGGCAGCGGCGCCGACGCCGTCGAAGGTTTCGTGCCGCCCAGCACCTGAATAACCCAGTGACTGACGACTCTGGAGTTGAATACCTCGGCGCAGCCGCGACACGCCCCTCATCGGGCGTCGGCATGAACCGCCCAATCAACGCGGACGAATGAACCATCGGCTCATTGGAGGCGCACACCCTGTGAAGCCACTGCACCACGAGCGAAGCGAGGGCTTCGACCACAGCCACTTCCTCAACCGGGAAACCGGCCTGCTCGCCTTCAACCGCCGCGTGCAGGAAAAGGCCGAGAACCCCGAGACGCCTTTGCTCGAGCGGTTGCGTTATCTGTGCATCACCACCAGCAATCTCGATGAGTTCTTTGAGGTGCGCATCGGTTCGCTCAAGAACCAGCTCGCCGAGCGCAAGTCACACCCCGGACCCGACGGCATGACGCCGCAGGAGACCTTCGAGCGCGTCGCCGGCGAAGCTCACGAACTGGTCGAGCGGCAATACAGGCTTTTCAACGAGGCCCTGATTCCCGCGCTTGCGGCGGAGGACATCGTGTTCCTGCGTCGCTCGTTATGGGACAAGACGCAGAGCGCCTGGGTGGCCGCCTTCTTCGAACGCGAGGTTGCGCCGGTGCTCACGCCGATCGTGCTCGACCCGGCCCATCCGTTCCCGCGCCTGCTCAACAAGAGCCTCAACTTCGCCGTGACCCTTCAGGGCACCGACGCCTTCGGTCGCAAACCGACGCTTGCCATCGTGCAAGCGCCTCGCGTGCTGCCGCGCGTCATCCGCATGCCGGCCGATGTCAGCGGCCACCGCGACGGCCTCGTCTTCCTCTCGTCGATCATCCACGCCCGGGTCGCCGACCTGTTCCCCGGCATGGAGATCACCGGGTGTTTCCAGTTCCGTGTCACCCGCAACGCGGAACTGCAGTTCGAGGAAGACGGCGTCGCCAATCTGCGGACCGCATTGCAAGGCGGACTGCCGCAGCGGCGCTTCGCCGACGCAGTCCGGCTCGAAGTGGTCGACACCTGCCCGGCGGAGGTGAGCGATTTCCTGCTGCAGCAGTTCGGCCTGACTCCGGCCGACCTCTACCGCGTCGATGGTCCGGTCAACCTGGTGCGCCTGATGCAGGTCCCCGACCTAGTCGACCGGCCTGACCTCAAGTTCCCGCCGTTCCAGCCGGGTTTGCCAAGGAATCTGCGCAAGAACCCGGACATGTTCGCGGTGATCCGTCAGCAGGATGTGCTGCTGCATCACCCATTCCAGAGCTTCCAGCCAGTCATCGACTTCATCAAACAGGCTGCCGAAGACCCTGCCGTGGTCGCCATCAAGCAGACCGTCTACCGCACCGGCCATGACTCGGCGCTGATGGAGGCGCTGCTGGCAGCGGCGCAGCGCGGCAAGGAGGTGACGGTGGTGGTGGAGCTGATGGCGCGCTTCGACGAGGAGACCAACATCAACTGGGCGCAGCGTTTCGAGGACGCCGGCGCGCACGTCGTCTACGGCGTGTTCGGCTTCAAGACGCACGCCAAGATGGCGCTGGTGATCCGTCGCGAGCAGGGTGGCTTGCGACGCTATGCCCACCTTGGTACCGGCAACTACCACGCCCGCACCGCGCGGCTCTACACCGACTTTGGCCTGTTCACCTGCGATGACGCGATCACCGCCGATGTCGCCGGCATCTTCGGTCAACTCACCGGTACTGGGCGCCCCGCACCCAACCAGCAGATCTGGCAGGCGCCGTTCGACCTGCACAGCAACATCCTGCGCGCCATCGACCGCGAGGCGGAACACGCCCGCAACGGGCGGCCGGCGCACATCATCGCCAAGATGAACGCGCTGCTCGAGCCCGAGGCGATCGAGGCGCTCTATCGCGCCAGCCAGGCAGGCGTGCGCGTCGACCTCATCGTTCGCGGTGTCTGTGCGCTGCGCCCCGGCGTGCCCGGGCTGTCGGAGAACATCCGGGTGCGTTCGGTGATCGGCCGCTTCCTCGAGCACAGCCGCATCTTCTACTTCCGCAACGACCGCGACCCCGACCTTTACCTCTCCTCGGCCGACTGGATGGATCGCAACTTCTTCCGCCGCGTCGAGGCCTGTTTCCCGGTGCGCGACCGCAGGCTCAAGGAACGCGTCCTGCGCGAAGGCATCCGCCCTTATCTCAATGACAATGCGCAAGCGTGGCTCATGGACGCAAATGGCCACTATCGGCCGCGCGCACCCCGCCGCGGCGCGCGCCGGATCGTCGCGCAGGCCGACCTGCTGCGCAAGTTGGCCGACGAGGCACCGACCGGCTGAAACCGTCGCTGATTTTCGGTGTCACATTTTGTTCATCGCCTCAACTATCGTTTGACGTAAGGTCTTTGCCCATTGCACCAGACCTGTTCGGGGTGGATGGAGACGGAACTCAAGCTGGCGATGTCCGAAGCGGGACTGCGGAGCCTGATGCGCAGCCCCTTGTGGTCGGTATGGCGGACCTCTGACACGCGCCAGCGGCTACGGACCCTCTACTTCGATACCCCCGAAGGCGCATTGGCCCGGCAAGGGGTCGCACTGCGAGTGCGTCGAGTCGGCAGGCAGTGGGTGCAGACGCTCAAGGGCGGCGGCGGATCGGTCGGTGGCCTGCACCGCCGCGAAGAGTTCGAGGCCGTTGTTGGCGGTCCGCGGCCGGAGTTGGCCAAGGTGCCGGCGGCGCTACTGCAAGGCGTGCTTGGCGAACCGCGCGTGCTCGAAAGACTCGAGGTCGTCTTCGAGACGCGCTTCGACCGTCTGGCGCGGACCGTACACACACCAAGTGGCGCCGAGATCGAGGTCGCGTTCGACCGCGGCAGCGTCATCGCTGGCGAGCGCGAGACGCCGATCTGCGAAGTCGAACTCGAACTCAAGTCCGGGAATACGTCGGAACTACTGGCGATGGCCCGAGCGGTGGTGCGCGCCGGCGGCTGGCTAGACGATACCAGCAAGGCCGCGCGTGGCTATCGCCTGGCTTGGCCCGACCAAGCGGCAGCAGCCGGGCCGAAGACGGCGGCTCCTGCGGCAGAACGCGAGGTGCGCGAATGGCACGCGCTGGTCTGCGATGCCATGGGATCCGGCATCGCCCACCTGCATGGCAACGCTGCGGGTGTGCGCGACAACGACCCGGACCCGGAGTACATCCACCAGATGCGCGTCGCCACGCGACGGCTACGGACCATCCTTGCGATCGCTCGCCGTCGTGCCGACCACCCGTTGACCGACCACCTGCTGGTAGAGACCGGTTGGCTTGGCCGCAGCTTGGGGCCCGCGCGCGATTGGGACGTCTTGCTCGGCGAGACCCTGCCCGCATTCGTCGACGCCAAAGGTGCGCCCTCGGGCTTCGCACGCTTGCTCGGCGATGTCGATGCAGCCCGAATCGCTGCACGCGTCACTGCGGCAGCGGCGGTGGGGTCGCCGCGTTATGGCGAACTGGTGCTCGACCTTCTGGCTTGGCTCGAGTTGCCACCACCGCCGAGTCGTCAGCGCGCGGCAAGCGGCGCCCGGGCCCAGCTCGACCGTCGTCACCGCCGCGTGATGCAACTCGGGCAGCCGGAGATGCTCGTCGACCTCGAGGCGTACCACAGCCTCCGACTCGCCTGCAAGAAACTGCGTTACACGGCAGAGTCGATGGCGCCGGCGTTCCGGCCGCGCGCTGCCAACCGCTACATCAGCCTTCTGGCGCAGATGCAGAAATCCCTCGGCGGTCTCAACGATGCCGCCGTGGCCTCGCTGCGCCTCGACAGCCTGCCCCCCGGTCGTGCCGAGCGGGCTCGCACAGTTGTAAAACGGCACCTGCAGAATGTCGCCAACGCCAAGCTCGGGTCGCTCGCCGGACAGTGGGCGGCCTTCTGCGAAGCCAAGCCTTTCTGGACAAGATGAAGCGGACGCACCCTTGATCAAAATCGAGCACACGGCCCGATGGACTTGATCCTTTGGCGACATGCCGACGCCGAATACGGCCCACCAGACCTCGAACGGGCACTGACCCCGCTCGGCCAGCGACAGGCAGAGGCGATGGCGGCCTGGCTCAAGCCGCGCCTGCCGGATGACACGCGGGTGCTCGCCAGCCCGGCGCGGCGTGCACAACAGACCGCGGCGGCCCTTACCAAGCGCGCCAAGGTCGTTGATGCGCTGGCGCCCGGCGCCAGCCCGGAGGCGATCCTTGAAGCCTGCGGCTGGTCGCCAGTCGGTGACGGCTGCGTGTTGGTCGCCGGGCATCAACCCACCCTCGGGCGAGTCGCCGGGCACCTGCTTGGCATCCAGGGCACGGTAGCGGTCCGCAAAGGGGCGATCTGGTGGCTGACCGGTCGCGCCCGCGAGGGCAGCCCGGTGGTGCTGACAGCGTGCCTGTCGCCGTCGATGATCACGGAATGACCGACCGCTTGCGCGGCCGGCCTTCAGGCGCGCCGCCGCTCCGCTGAGGCGCCCTCGAGGCGAAGTTCACAGCCGACCATCTGCCACTGGCGCACCTCGTCCTCGAGCGCAGCCTGCGTCAGCGGATGCGCCTCCAGCCATTTGTCATCGAGCGCGACGCGGACACGGTCCGCGTCGCAGCTGAGCAGGCGCAGGGGCACCGCCTCGAGCGGGTGCCGCGAGCGGTGCAGCAGGGCGGCAAGCCGCAGCGCGGCGATCTGTGCACGACGCACGTCGTGGCGCAGGATGCCGGCGACCTTGCCGAGCTTGCCGCGATGGCCCAACACCAGATTGGCGATCGCCTCCTGCTCGGCACGCGAGAAGCCGGGCATGTCGGCGTTGCGCAAGATGTAGGCCGAGTGCTTGTGGTAACCGGAGTGCTCCACCGACAAGCCAAGCTCGTGCAGATCGGCGGCCCAGCGGAGCTGCTGGCGGATGACCTCGTCGCCGGCGTCGATGTCGCCGAGGATGGCCAGCGCGGTCTGCTCGACCGCGGTCGCCTGCGCCACATCGACCTGATAGCGGCGCTGGAACTGCGACACGGTGACACCCCGCAGGTCCTTCTCGCCGAAGCGCCCGAGCATGTCGTAAAGGATGCCCTGCCGCATGGCGCCTTCGGCCGGCACCATGCGCTGGATACCAAAGGCCTCGAACACCGAACACATGATGGCAAGCCCGGCCGCCAGCACCTGTACCCGGTCGGGACGCACATCGGGATAGTCGTGCGGATCGAAACCGCCGTTGCGGATGCCGCGTCGCACCAGACTCTCGAGACCCTCCCGGGTGATGACACCGTCCTCGAGCCCGTTGGATTCGCCGATGATCTGCGACAACGCCCGCGCCGAACC
>DALYGT010000002.1:9127-18312 GCA_031971375.1 Burkholderiales bacterium
CGTCCTCGAGCCCGTTGGATTCGCCGATGATCTGCGACAACGCCCGCGCCGAACCCGACGAGCCGACCGCCTGCGCCCAGTCCGCCGGGGTGAACTCGTGCGCCACCACCTCCAGCTCGGCGAGCGCAGCCAGATGCGCACGCTGCATCGCCTCGGCGGTGACGGCGCCGTTGGGGAAATAGCGCAACGTGTAACTGACGCAGCCCATGTACAGGCTCTCGAGCCGGATCGGCCGGTACGATTGGCCGATGATGCACTAGGTCGAACCACCACCGATGTCGACCACCAGACGCCGCGCGCGCGACGGCGGCAGGCTGTGCGACACCCCCAAGTAGATCAGGCGCGCCTCCTCGCGACCGGCGACCACTTCGATCGGGAAGCCCAACGCCGCCTCGGCGGCCGGCAAAAAGGCGTCGATGTTCTTGGCAATGCGGAAAGCGTTGGTGCCCACCGCGCGCACATCGCCCGGCGCCAAGCCTCGCAGACGCTGGCCAAAGCGAGCGAGACAGTCGAGTGCACGCTGCTGCGAGTCGGCACTGAGGATCTTGTCGGCGTTCAGTCCCGCGCCCAGACGCACTGGCTCGCGCAGGGCGTCGAGCGGGAAGATCTGCCCGTCGACGACGCGGGCGACCTGCACATGGAAACTGTTCGACCCAAGGTCTACGGACGCAAGGGTCCGCGGCAGATTCAAGACGTGTACCTTTGCTGCGACTCAATGCCGAGCGTCTGCGGGCTGGCGATGCGCAGAGTGTACCCCGGCGTGCCCGGGGTCTCCCTTTCGGGCTCAGCCCCCGGCACTGACCTTTGCCAACGTCTCCGGAGTCACGTGGCGCACGTCGTGACCCTGGACCATGTAAACCACGTATTCGGTCATGTTGGTGGCGTGATCGCCGATACGCTCGATCGCCTTGGCGAGGAACAGGATGTCGAGCGCCGCCGAGATGTTGCGCGGGTTCTCCATCATGTGGGTGATGAGTTGACGGGTGACACCGTCGAACTCGGCATCGACGTCCTTGTCAGCGGCAGCGACGGCCGGCGCGATCGACGGATCAAGACGGGCGTAGGCGTCAAGCGCCTGGCTGACCATGGCCTTGACCTTGTCCAGCATGGAGCGCAGTTCGCCAAAACGCGTCACCTGCAAACCTTCGTTGAGTGCGATGGCGTGCGCCTTGCGCGCGATCTTCTCGGCCTTGTCGCCGATGCGTTCGAGGTCGGTGATCGACTTGACGGTGGCCATGACCATCCGCAGGTCGTTGGCGACCGGCTGGCGGGTGGCGATCAGGTGGGTGCAGAGCTCGTCGATCTCGACTTCCAGCGCGTTGATCTGGTAGTCGCTGCTCATCACCGTCTCGAACTCGCCGATGTGGTTGGTAGCAAGCGCATGCGCCAGACGCGCCAGCTGGGCCTCCACCAAGCCGCCCATGTGCGCCACACGGCTGCGAAGGGCCTCGATCTCGGCGTCGAACTTGCTGCTGATGTGCTGGTTCATGGCTGCTCCGGCGCGTCGCCGGCAGATGCCGGGTCGCTAGGTTGATGTGACCTGAATCTTATGTCGCAAATGTGACAGAAAAAAAACATGTGCCCGAGCGAGACGACTCAAATCAGCCTGATGCCGGATCAGTCGATGCCGAGTCTGACGATGCCGATCAGGGACGGGCCGTGACCCTGCGGACGCCATCCGGCCCGCCGATCAGGGCCACATCCGCCGGCCGCCGCGCGAACAGGCCGACGGTGACCACGCCCGCGATCTGGTTGATCTCGCGCTCCATCTCGATCGGGTTGAGGATCTCCAGCCCGTGTACGTCGAGGATGCTGTTGCCATTGTCGGTGGTAAACCCGATGCGCAGGTCGGGCGCGCCGCCGAGCCGCACCAGTTCGCGCGCCACATGGGCCCGCGCCATCGGGATGACCTCGACCGGCAGCGGGAAGCGGCCGAGGATGTCGACGCACTTGCTCTCATCTGCGATGCAGACGAACTGCCGCGCCACCGCAGCGACGACCTTCTCGCGCGTCAGCGCCCCGCCGCCGCCCTTGATCAGGTGCAAGTCGGGGTTGATCTCGTCGGCGCCGTCGACGTAGACCGGCAGCTCGTTGACCGAGTTGAGGTCGAGCACCTCGATGCCGACGGTCTTGAGGCGCTGCGCCGTCGCCTCCGAGCTCGCCACCGCGCCAGCGATCTGGTTGCGCAGGTCGCCGAGCATGTCGATGAAGAAGTTGGCGGTGGAGCCGGTGCCGACGCCGATCACGGCGCCGCGTTGAACGTGGGCGAGTGCAGCTTCGGCGACTGCGCGTTTGGGGGCATCCGCGGAGGACTTGAAGATGTTCATGGGGCCGAGGATAGCCCAAACATCCTTGTGTAGCGGCCCGGGGACATGCGCTCTGATAACCTTTCGCGCTCTCGGGCGTCCTTCGCCGCGCCTGCCCCCGAGCGGTTCTCTCCACCCAGGTTCTCTCCACCCAGGCTCTCTCAACCGTGTCAGTCACCACCCTCACGCCCGCCGAATACCTGCAGCGCATCCGCGACGCGCGCGTCTACGACGTGGCCGTGCGCACCGATCTTGGCTTCGCGCCGGCGCTGTCGGAGCGGGTCGGCAACCGCGTCTATTTCAAGCGCGAGGACCAGCAACCGGTCTTCAGCTTCAAGTTGCGCGGCGCCTACAACCGCATCGCGCACCTCACGCCGGAGCAACTGGCGAAGGGCGTCATCTGCGCCTCGGCCGGCAACCATGCGCAGGGTGTGGCGCTGTCGGCGGCGAAGATCGGCTGCCGCGCGGTCATCGTCATGCCCACCACCACGCCGGCGATCAAGGTCAACGCAGTGCGCCGGCGCGGCGGCGAGGTGGTCCTGCACGGCATGAGCTACGACGAGGCCTACGCCCACGCCCGCCAACTCGAGCAGACCGAGGGCATGACCTTCGTCCACCCTTTCGACGACGCGGACGTGATCGCCGGCCAGGGCACCATCGGGCTCGAGATCCTCGATCAGCATCCGGGACGCATCGATGCGGTGTTCTGCTGCGTCGGCGGCGGCGGTCTGCTGGCGGGTGTCGCAGCTGCAATCAAGTCGCTACGCCCCGAGATCAAAGTGTTTGGCGTAGAGGCGACCGACGCCGACGCGATGGCGCAGTCGCTCGCGGCCGGCAAGCGCGTCGAGCTGGCGCAGGTGGGCCTCTTTGCCGACGGCGCCGCGGTAAAGCTCGTCGGCGAGGAGACCTTCCGCCTGTGCCAGACACTGTGCGACGGCATCGTGCTCGTCGACAACGACGCCATCTGTGCCGCCATCAAAGACGTGTTCGAAGACACGCGCAGCATCCTCGAGCCAGCCGGCGCACTCGGCGTGGCCGGCGCCAAGGCTTGGCTCACCCAGAGCGGACTCAGGGGCAAGACGGTGGTCGCCATCGCCTCCGGCGCCAACATGAACTTCGACCGGCTGCGCTTCGTGGCCGAGCGCGCCGAGGTGGGTGAGCAGCGCGAGGCGGTGCTGGCGGTGACCATCCCCGAGCAGCCGGGCTCGTTCAAGGCGTTCTGCGCGCAGATCGGCAACCGCAACATCACCGAGTTCAACTACCGCTACGCCGACCCGCAGGCCGCGCATATCTTCGTCGGCGTGAGCGTGGGCAGCCGCGACGAGGGCCGCAAGCTCGCCGCGAGCCTGGCCGCGCATGGCCTGCCGACGCTCGACCTCACCGACGACGAGATGGCCAAGAGCCACCTGCGGCACATGGTCGGCGGCCGCGCCGATGCCGCCGACGAGTTGCTCTACCGCTTCACCTTCCCCGAGCGGCCCGGCGCGCTGCTCAACTTCCTGACGCAGATGCCGCAGGGCTGGAACATCTCGCTGTTCCACTACCGCAACCACGGCGCCGACTACGGCCGCGTGCTGGTCGGCATCCAGGTGCCGCCGCAGGACAAGGCGCGCTTTCAGGGCTTTCTTGACGCGCTCGGCTACCCGTTCGTCGAGGAGACGCAGAACCCGGCGTATCGCTTGTTTCTGCGCTGAGGGGTTGGAGGTTGGCTGGGCCTGCCGCCCGTCCGCGCGCCACCGACAGTGCTTGCGGGGCCTTCCATCGGGAAACGGTTTTCCGGGACAAGCCCGGCGAAGCCGCGTTCCCGATGCGCTCCGCTTGGACGGGTGGTTGGCCGGGGCTACCGGCGGTGGGGCTTCCTTGCAGATGACTCCGTAGTCTGCTGCGAAAGCCCGCCGCAAAGTCCTCTTGGCCGCTCTCCCGGCCAGCGACAGTCAGTGGAGCGCCATGAACAGTCACTGGCGGCCCCCGTCGGGTGTCCTTTTCGAAGCGACTTTCGAACGCAGTGAGAGGAGCCCAAGTTGAGCAATCTACTCGGGGAAGTGACACCCGAGGTAGTGGGCCGCCAGCCACTGGTTTTGCGCTGCCGTCCGCCGCAAGTCAGTCAGCGTCCGCCTCGCCCCACCGCGGCAACAGGTCGGTCGTTACACCGATCTGGTCGCAGACGCGCATCACGACAAAGTCGATCAGTTCGTCGACGCGCTGCGGCCGGTGATAGAAGCCCGGGTTGGCCGGGAGGATGCAGGCACCGGCGCGTGCCAGCCGCAGCATGTTCTCGAGGTGGATGGCCGAGAGCGGCGTCTCGCGCGGCACCAGCACGAGTGGCCGACGCTCCTTGAGCATGACGTCGGCGGCGCGGTCGATCAGGTTCTTGGCCAGACCCTGTGCGATGGAGGCCAGCGTGCCCATGCTGCATGGGCAGACCACCATGGCGTCGGCGGCGTTGGATCCGGATGCGATCGGTGCGAACCATGCCTCGCGGCCATAGACCTGCAGCGCATCGCCCGCGCGGAAGCGCTCGCGCAGAAGGTTCGCTGCAGCTTCGGGCGCAGACGGCAGCGCGAGGTCGAGCTCCTGCCGCGCCACAACCTGTGTCACCGCGGAATACACCAGTTCGACCCGCACCCCGGCGCCGAGCAGCACCTCGACCAGACGCAGGCCGTAGCCGATGCCTGAGGCGCCGCTCCATGCCACGACCACGCGCTGCGGTGGCGGTGTGCGGCTCAAGCCGTCCCCCGCTCGATGTCGCGATGCCGCACCTGCACCGTGGCCAGCGCTTCACAATCGCCGGCGAGCCCTTCGGCCAACCACACCGAGCGGTGCCGCCCGCCGGTGCAGCCGATGCCGACCGTGAGGTAACTGCGCGGCTCGTCGCGGTAGCGCGGCAGCCAGGTGGCGAGAAAGGTGGCGATGTCACGCCGCATCGCTTGCACCGTCGGGTCCGCGGCAAGGAAGGCGGCCACAGCCTCGTCGCGCCCGGTCTGTGGTCGCAGCGCCGGGTCGTAGTGCGGATTCTTGAGGCAGCGCACGTCGAACACCAGATCCATGCCGAGCGGCGTTCCGTATTTGAAGCCGAACGACTGGAACAGCACGCTGAAATGGCTGGCCGGTGTCCCGGCGAAGTCGCGCACCCAGGCGGCAAGTTGCGCCACCCCGGCATCCGAGCTGTCGACGTGGTGTGCCACGGCGGCGACATCAGCCAGCAGCTGCCGCTCGAGCGCGATGGTCTCGGCCAGCGTGCGTGCGTCGTCGTGCAGCGGGTGTGGGCGCCGAGTCTCCGAAAAGCGCCGCGCCAGAACCTCGGGCCGCGCCTCGAAGAACAGGGCGCGCACGGCATGACCAGCCGCACGGAGGCTGTCGATCTGGGCGGGAAGCGTAGCGATGCCGCCCGCATCACCGATGGCACTGCGCGTATCGACGCCGATCGCCAGCGGCGCGCCGATGCCCGAGCCGATGCGCAACACCAGATCCGCCAGCATGCCGGCCGGAACGTTGTCGACGCAGTAGAAGCCGCTATCCTCGAGCGTGCGCAGTGCGACGCTCTTGCCGGCGCCGGACTGGCCGGTGACCAGCAGGATGTCGAGGGTGACGCGGTCGCTCACTCGTTGTCGGCGATCATCCGCGCCTGCCGCTCGGCCAATTCGCGGTTGCTGTCGATGCCACGCAGTTGCAGCACCGTGTTGCGTACCGCGGCCTCGACCAGCACCGCGAGGTTGCGTCCGGGTGCCACCGGGATGGTCACCTTGGCGATCTTGACGCCGAGGATGTCGACCACCGATGCGTTGAGCGGCAGGCGTTCGAGCGGCGCCTGATCGACGTGACGCACGCTGGCCAGATGGATGATGAGCCGGATGCCCTTGTTCGGGCGCATCGAGGTCTCGCCGAAGATGGTCCGGATGTTCAGCACGCCAAGCCCGCGCACCTCGAGGAAGTCGCGCAGCAGTGCCGGGCAACGCGCTTGCAGCGCATCGGGGCCGATGCGGTAGATGTCGACGACGTCGTCGGCGATCAGCGCCGCGCCGCGCGAGATCAACTCGAGGCCGAGCTCACTCTTGCCCGAGCCCGAGTCGCCGGTGATGATCACGCCCATGCCGAGCACATCGAGGCAGACGCCGTGGAGGCTCGTCGACTGCGCCAGACGCAAGGTCAGGTAGTTGCGCAGCAGCGTCATGAAGGGGATGGTCGGCTGGTCGGAGGCGGCCAGCAGAGTGCCGGCGCGACGGCATGCCGCTTCGATGCTCGCCGGCACCGGCGCCGCATCGGCGATCACCAGCAGCAAGGGCCTGGCGGCGAACAGCTGGTTGAAGTGAGCGTCAAGCGAGGCTGGTTCAAGGCTCTCGAGGTAGGCGAGTTCGGTCGCACCGAGCACCTGGATCCAGTTGGGGTGGATGAAGTTGAGGTGGCCGACCAACCCGTTGGGTGAGTTGACCAGCGATTCGCTGTCGATGCGTCGCTCGGTGGCGCGGTCGTCATGGACCCAGCGCAGACCGAGCTTGAGCTGGTTGTCGGCGACCAGTTGCGCGACGCTGACGCTCGACACTCAAGCCTCCCTGGTGCTAAAGGCGTCGAGCACGGCTGCGGCGTCGGTGGCTTTGGCCAGACGCTCGCGGAAAGCCGCCGAGCCGAGGTGCTGCGCCAGTTCGCCGAGCAGTTCGAGGTGGAGCTCGTCGGCGCTGGCCGGCACCAGCAGGGTGAAGACCAACGCCACGGGTTTGCCGTCGGGCGAATCGAACTCGATGGCCGGATCGAGCCGACAGAAGAACACCGCCGCGTCCTTGAGACCCTTGATGCGCCCGTGGGGGATGGCCACACCCATGCCGAGGCCGGTCGATCCGGCGCTCTCGCGTGCCCGCAGACTGTCGACGATGCTCGACTCGGCGATGCCGGTGACCGGCGCGGCCAGCCGGGCGAGGTGCGCGAACAGCGCGCCCTTGCCGGCGACCGACAGGCCGAGCTGGATGTGTTGCGGACGCAGCAGGGAGACGAGTTTGCTCATGCGTCCGCCGGTGGTGGGTCAGTCAGCCAGCGGCTGTCGCTTGAGGCCGGCGCCGTGGTGGTTCTGGTTCTTTTCCTTGTGGCGGATGACCTCACGGTCGAGCTTGTCCGCCAACGCGTCGATGGAGGCGTACATGTCCTGCTCGATGGCCTCGGCGTGCAGGTCGCGACCGCGCACGTGGATCGTCGCCGCTGCCTTCTGCTGCAGTTTCTCCACCGACAGCACCACGTTCACCGTCGTGACATCGTCGAAATGTCGCAACACGCGATCCAGTTTGCCCTCCAGATATTCGCGGATGGGCGGGGTGATCTCGACGTGATGACCGGCTAGGCTCAGGTTCATGACAGCTCCTCCTTGGGTTGCATCAACACCTGCTGCGTCACAGCGGCTTCTGCTGGTCTACAGCGATTTCCGCAGCGTGACTGCGGGGATCTGGAGTGACTCTCGATACTTGGCGACGGTGCGTCTCGCCACGATGATACCCTGCCTGCCGAGGATGTCGGCGAGCTGGCTGTCGGACAGTGGCTGCTGCCGGTCTTCGCTGCCGACCAGCTGGCGGATGAGCGCGCGGATCGCCGTCGATGATGCTGCGCCACCGCTCTCGGTCGCGACATGGCTGCCAAAGAAGAACTTGAGTTCGAACAGGCCGCGCGGCGTCATCATGTACTTCTGCGTGGTGACCCGGCTGATGGTCGATTCGTGCAGGTCGAGCGCCTCGGCGATCTCGCGCAGCACCAGTGGCCGCATCGCCACTTCGCCGTGGTCGAAGAAACCCTGCTGCCGCGCGACGATGGCCTGCGATACGCGCAGGATGGTCTCGAAGCGTTGCTGCACATTGCGCAGCATCCAGCGCGCCTCCTGCAGGCGACCGCCCAGCTCGCCGCCCTGACCGCGATTGCGCGCCAGCAGCTCGGCATAGGTGCGGTTGATCCGCAGTCGTGGCACCGCGTCGGCGTTGAGCCGCACTACCCAACGGTTGCCCTGCCGCAGCACACGCACATCCGGGATCACGTAGCGCGTGTCGTTGTCACCGAAGGCGGAGCCGGGACGCGGGTTGAGCGCAGTGATCAGCGCCTGCACCGCGCGCAGCGTCACCTCGTCGCAGCCCAAGGCGCGGCGCAGCGCAGCAAAGTCGCGGCCAGCCAGTGCATCGAGGTGGCCGCGCACCAGTTGCAGGGCGAGACCGCGGTGCGGGGTGTCGTCAGGCAGCGCCTCGAGCTGTATGGCGAGACACTCGGCGAGGCAGGTCGCACCGACCCCGGGCGGGTCCAGCGTCTGCAGGAAGCGCAGCGCGACGCGCAGAGTGTCGGCGTCGAGCAGGGGCTCCCTCGCGTCGCCCTCTGCCGTGACGTCGCCCGCTGCGCTGTCCGCGACCTCCGCTGGGTCATCCCCGGTCGCCAGCATGTTGGCCATCGCCAACAGCTCGTCGGGCGTCTGCGTCAGGTAGCCGTCCTCGTCGACCGCGTCGATGAGCCACAGCACCAGTTGCCGGTCGGTCTCTGCCAGTTGCGACATCTGCACCTGCCAGACCAGGTGGTCGCGCAGGCTGGTGGCGGCGGCTGTCTGCCGCTCGAGGCCATCGTCATCCTCGTCGCCGCTGCCGCCCGGGCTCCCCTCCCAGAGCAGCGTGTCATCGCCAAGGTCGGTGGCGTTCGATCCCAAGTCGCTCGGGTCGTCAGGGTTGCTCGCCGGTCCAGTCTCAGCGGGGGGCGTTGTCTGTGCCGCGAGCGACTGCGCCAGCATCGGCAGCAGCTCGTCCGCCTCGCCGTCCTCGGCGCGTTCGAGCATCGGATTCTCGTCGAGTACCCGGTCGAGCTCGGCATCCAGCTCGAGGGTCGACATCTGCAGCAGCTTGATCGACTGCTGCAATTGCGGCGTGAGTG
>DALYGT010000002.1:18412-21292 GCA_031971375.1 Burkholderiales bacterium
TCGAGGGTCGACATCTGCAGCAGCTTGATCGACTGCTGCAATTGCGGCGTGAGTGTCAGCTGCTGGCTGGTGCGCAGCTGCAGGGTCTGCTTCATCGCATCACAAGCGGAAGCGCTCGCCCAGATAGACACGCCGCACATCCTCGTTGTCGACGATGGCGGCCGGTTCGCCGCTGGCCAGCACGTGGCCCTCGTTGATGATGCAGGCGTGGTCGCAGATGCCCAACGTCTCACGCACGTTGTGGTCGGTGATGAGCACGCCGATGCCGCGGTCGCACAAGAAGGCGATGATGTTCTGGATGTCGATGACGGCGATCGGGTCGACGCCGGCGAAGGGCTCGTCGAGCAGCACGAAGCGCGGTTCGGTGGCCAGCGCACGGGCGATCTCGACGCGTCGCCGCTCGCCGCCGGACAGGCTCACCGCCGGTGCGTCGGCGAGATGGCCGACGTGCAACTCGTCGAGCAGTTGCATGGCGCGCTTCTCGATCCACTCGTCGTCGTCATTGGCGATCTCGAGGATCGCGCGCACATTCTCGGAGACCGTCATGCGGCGAAAGATCGACGCCTCCTGCGGCAAGTAGCCCAATCCTAGGCGGGCACGCACGTGCATCGGTTCGCGCGTGATGTCGCGGCCGTCGAGAATGATGCTGCCGCCGTCTGCCGGGGTGAGCCCGACCACCATATAGAAACAGGTGGTCTTGCCCGCACCGTTTGGCCCGAGCAAGCCGACGACCTCGCCGGCATCGACGCTGAACGAGACATCTTCGACCACCATCCGCGCCTTGTAGCGCTTGCGGAGCCGCCGCGCTTCCAGCGTGCTCATTGCGCAGGCAGGTCGGCTGGCGGCGCCTTGCGGGGCTTGATGACAGCGCGGACCCGACCACCGCTGCCGGCGGGCGCGCCCTCGGCGCGTTGCGTGTCGCCGATGGCACGGTAGGTGCTGGTGGCGCCGTTGTATTCGATGAATTGCCCGCGCACCCAGTCTTCGGCGCGGCGCACCTCGGCGTTCTCGCGAAGCTGGAGGATCTGGGTCTGGCTGTCATAGTCCATGCGCTGCCCGCGTCCGTCCACGTACTCGTCAAAGCCATCGCGCTTCTGGCGGAAGGTCGCCGGGTTGCCGAGCGCGGTCGCCGTCTGGCGATCGCCGGCCTCTTCGCGCACCGTGACTTTGTCGCCGCGGATGATCAGCGTGCCTTGGGTGATGACAACGTTGCCGCGGAAGACCGTGGTCTTGGTCTTCTCGTCGCGGTCGGCGGTGTCGGCTTCGATCTCGACCGGTTTGTCCCGGTCAGCGCGCTCGGCTTGAGCCAGCGGGCTGGCCAGGCCGGCCGCGATCAACCCGGCGATCAGTCCGACGCGGCGCAGGGGCAGGGGCTTGGGCAGCATGTTGATGTGACGGCCTGAAAGTGACTTTGACCTTCGAGCGGATGCGCGAGGTCTGTTTGGTGAAGTCGGAGTCTAATCCAACCCCCGTGACAAGGGTGCCGGCGTTGCTGATGCGGAACGGTCGGTCGGTCGATGCCTGGTTCTGTTGCGGCAGGACCTTGAGGTAGGAGGTCTCGAGTACGACCGGCGCCTTGCCACCGGTCGTCTGATGCAACGTCACCCGGCCGTCGAACTCCAGCGTCTTCTGGTCGCCGGAGGCGTGTCCATGGTCGGCACGGATGTCCATGACCACGCCCTTGGCATCGCGGTGCTCGACCTTGGGCTGATCGAACTCGCTGCTGCCATCGTCCATGAAGCGACGCATCGTCCGTGCCTGCACCGTGGTCTCGACCGCACCGCTGCGACCGGTCTGTCGGGTGGTGAAGTTGTAGAGGATGGTGTCGGGGTCGTGGCGATCGCGCAGGGCGGCCTCGGTCATGGCGCTGCGCACCTCAAAGTCGAGCCAGGTGGTGAGCCCCGCCAGTGCAGCCAGCAGCACCAGCGGGAACCAGAGGCCGGGACGGTCGCTCATGCTGCGGGCTCAGCCCAGATAGCGCGCCATCGCGTCGTCGAAGCGGCCCTGCGCATGCAGGATCATCTCGCACCACTCGCGGACCGCGCCGTGCCCGCCCGGTAACTTGCAGATGTAGTGCGCATGCGCCCGCACCACTTCCGGGGCTTCGGGGACACAGGCGGCCAGCCCGCAGCGCCGCATCACCGGCAGGTCGATGATGTCGTCGCCGATGTAGGCGGCCTGCTCGGGGCTCAGCTTGAGCCGCTCCAGGAGCTCCTCGAACACCGCGCCCTTGTCCTCGACACCCTGATAGAGAACGCCGACGTCGAGGTTCTGCGCTCGCACCTCGACGCAGCGCGCGTTGCGACCGGAGATGATCGCGGTCTCCAGTCCGGCGTGTTTGAGCAATTTCATCCCGTGGCCGTCACGGGAGTGGAAGGCCTTCATCTCGTCGCCGGCGTCGGTGATGAAGATGCGGCCATCGGTCAGCACACCGTCGACATCGAAGATGACCAATCTGACGCGTCGGGCGCGTTCGTAAGCTTCCTGCACGGGGGTCCTTTCTCGGGGGCGAGCGTAACGGCCGGCGGCTAGACCACCTTGGCCTGGAACAGGTCATGCATGTTGAGGGCGCCGCAGATGCGGCCATCCGCCGCCGTCACCAGCAACTGGCTGATGCGGTTCTGCTCCATCAGGGTGACCGCATCGACCGCCAGCGCGCCCTCGTCGATGGTACGCGGTGAGCGCGTCATCACGCTGCTGACCGGACCGTCCAGGCGCACTGCGCCGTCGGCGATCAGGCGCCGCAGGTCGCCGTCGGTAAAGATCCCGGCGAGCCGGCCACCGTCCATCACCGCCGTCATGCCGAGGCCTTTGCGCGAGATCTCGATCACCGCCTCGCCGATACTGGCGCTCGCCGGGACCGTCGGGACAGCATCGCCA
>DALYGT010000003.1:0-2950 GCA_031971375.1 Burkholderiales bacterium
CGTTCCGACCAGTAGCGCTGGAGGGTAAGGATGAGGTCCTGGAAAGTGCGCATCGGCGCCATGACAAGGGTGACGAGGGAGCGCGGATTATGGCACTCCGCTGGTCGGCCGCGGTCCGAGACTGGGCCTACACTTTGTCCAGCGCATCCCTGCGATGATTCAGGGTCGGCACCTTTGCGTCCAACCGGTCCCGAGCCAACCCGTTCCCGTAAAAACCATGAACCCGACCCGACTCGCCTGCCCGCTTGCCACTCGTCCCCGCACCACCCTCGCGCTTATCGCCTGCGCCTGCTTCGGCCTTGTGGCCGGCGGCGTGGTCCTGCAGATCAAGGCCCACATCGAGCCCTGCCCGCTGTGCATCTTCCAGCGCTACGCGTACATCGTCACCGGGGCTTTGGCGCTGATCGGCGCGCTGCATCGCGGGCCGTACCGGGTGGCGCGGATCTGGGCGGGGCTGGTGACGCTGTCTGCGCTGACCGGCCTCAGCATCGCCGTGCGCCAGACCTGGCTGCAACACAACCCACCCGAGGTGTCCAGTTGCGGCGCCGACCTCGAGTTCATGCTCGAGAGCTTCCCGTTGACGCAAGCCCTGCCGATGGTGTTCCGCGGCACCGGCGACTGCAGCAAGGTCGACTGGACACTGCTGGGCTTCTCGATCGCCGAATGGTCGATCGTCTGCTTCGGCCTGGTGGCGCTCTGCGCGTTGGCGGCGGTGGCAGACCGCTATGCGGCTCGGACCTCTTGACTGCCGACTTTGACGGGTCTTTTGACACGGCCCTGATCTGACCGACCCGTAGCTTGCGCCCGATGCGTCGGGCGTCAGGACGCCGCTTGGGCGGTCTGGGCAGCGGCTCGGGCCCGCCGCATCCCCTGCTTCCAGCGGATCAGCAGCAGCAACTCGACACGGGCCTGCGGCACCGTGACGCCGAGGCATGGCAGACCGTGGTCCGGCTGCCCGACGATATGGCCCTCGGGGCAACGCGTCACCACCACCACCTCGACGCCGACTGTCTGGGCTCGCCGCAACGCCTCGAGTAGCCCGTCCGCCAGCGTGCCGTTACCGGTGGCTGCCACCACCAGACCCTGCACTCCGGCGGCGACCAGTGCATCGACGCTGCGGCCGTCCTGACCGGCACCGCTCCACACCGTCTCGACCCAAGCCCAGGGCAGGTCGGGCTCGAAGGTGAGCGGCTCGGGCAAGGCCGCCGGCGTGGTGTACCACCCCTCCTCCAGCGTCGCCGTCTCCTCTCGCGAGGAGGCAAAGGCGTTGACCGCGTAGGGATGGCGCTTGCGAACCGCATGGCCCGGGAACACCTGCCCGTGGATGCAGACGCGCACCCCGGCCGCAGCCGGGTCGGTCGCGAGGCGCGCAGCATCGAGCAGGTTCTGCGGGCCATCGGCCGACAGCGCGGTGGCCGGGCGCATGGCGGCAGTGAGCACGACCGGCTTGGCGGCGAGTAGCGTGCGCGCCAGGAAGTACGCCGTCTCCTCGAGCGTGTCGGTGCCATGGGTGATAACAATGCCGTCGAGTTGGCCGTCGCGCAGGCCTTCGACGATGGCCGCGTGAAGCTCGGTCCAGATCGCAAAGGACATGTTCTTCGAGTCGACCTGCGCGACCTGCCGCGTCTCGAGCTCGTAGTCGGCGAGCGCGGGGATCGCGGCGACAAGCTGCTCGACCGAAAGCGCAGCAGCCCGATACCCGGTGTTCTGCGAGGGCGAATCGGCGACCCCGGCGATGGTGCCGCCAGTACCCAGAACGAGGATCCGCCCGGACATCAGGCTTCCAGCTTGCGACGCAAAAGTTCGTTGACCTGCGCCGGGCTCGCCTTGCCGCGGCTCGCCTTCATCACTTGCCCGACCAGCGCGTTGAAGGCCTTCTCCTTGCCCGCCTTGAACTCGGCCACGCTCTGCGGGTTGGCAGCGAGCACCTCGTCGATGATCGGCTCGATGGCCGAGGCGTCGGTCACCTGCTTGAGGCCCTGCACCTCGATCACGGCATCAGCGCTCTCGCCCTCGCCTTTCCACAGCGCCTCGAAGACCTTGCGCGCGATGTTGTTGGAGATGGTGCCGTCGGCGACCCGCGCCAGCACGCCGGCGAGCTGCTGCGGCGACACCGGCGATTCGGCGATCGACTTTTCCTCGCGGTTGAGCCGCGCGGCGACCTCGCCCATCACCCAGTTGGCGGCGGGCTTGGCCTGCGCGGCACCAGCAGCAGCGACCACTGCCTCGAAGTAGCGCGCCGTCTCCAGGCTCGCGGTGAGTTGCGCCGCGTCATACGCCGAAAGGCCAAAGTCTGCGGCAAAGCGCGCTTGCATCGCGGCCGGCAGTTCCGGCATCCCGGCCTTGACCGCCTCGACACGAGGGGCCTCGATGACCAAGGGCGGCAGGTCCGGGTCCGGGAAGTAGCGATAGTCGTGCGCGTCTTCCTTGCTGCGCATCATCCGTGTCTCGCCACTGTCCGGGTCGAACAGCACGGTGGCTTGCTGGATCTTGTGGCCGTCCTCGATCTGCTCGATCTGCCAGCGGATCTCGTAGTCGATGGCCTGCTGAAGGAAACGGAAGGAGTTGAGGTTCTTGATCTCGCGGCGGGTGCCCAAGGGCTCACCGGGCCGGCGCACCGACACGTTGGCGTCGCAGCGGAACGAGCCCTCCTGCATGTTGCCGTCGCAGATGCCGATCCACATGACAAGCGCGTGCAGCGCACGGGCATAAGCCACTGCCTCGGCGCTCGACGTCATGACGGGCTCGGTGACGATCTCCAGCAGCGGCGTGCCGGCGCGGTTCAAGTCGATGCCGGACATGCCGTGGAAGTCCTCGTGCAGCGACTTGCCGGCGTCTTCCTCGAGATGCGCGCGGGTGAGTTCCACCTGCTTGGTGTACGCCTTGTCGCCCTCTCCCACCTGGATGGCGATGCTGCCGCCCTGCACCACCGGGATCTCGAACTGGCTGA
>DALYGT010000003.1:3050-18815 GCA_031971375.1 Burkholderiales bacterium
CCCACCTGGATGGCGATGCTGCCGCCCTGCACCACCGGGATCTCGAACTGGCTGATCTGGTAGCCCTTGGGGAGGTCGGGGTAGAAGTAGTTCTTGCGCGCAAAGACGCTGGGCGGCGCGATGTCGGCACCGATGGCTAGGCCGAAGGCGATGGCCTTGTCGACCGCAGCCGCGTTCATCACCGGCAGCACGCCGGGCAGCGCCATGTCGACCGCGCAGGCCTGGCGGTTGGGCTCGGCGCCGAAGGCCGTCGAGGCGCCCGAGAAAATCTTGGAGGCAGTCGAGAGCTGGACGTGCGTCTCGAGGCCGATGACCACCTCCCACTTGGCCGTGCTCATGCCGCGCCTCCCGGCATCCGCAGGTGGTGGTCGGTGGCCTGCTGCAGGCGATGGGCGACATTGAGCAGACGCGCTTCGGAGAACGCGCCGCCGATCAACTGCAGCCCGACCGGCATGCCACCCTCGCCGAAGCCGCAGGGCGCGGACAGCGCGGGGAGCCCGGCCAGATTGACCAGCGTGGTGTAGACGTCGCCCAGGTACATCTGCACCGGGTCGGCGGTCTTCTCGCCCAGCTTGTAGGCCACGGTCGGTGCCACCGGTCCGGCGATCACGTCACACGCCTCGAACGCCGCAGCGAAGTCCTGCGCGATGAGGCGGCGGACCTGCTGGGCCTTGAGGTAGTAGGCGTCGTAGTAGCCGGCCGAAAGTACATAGGCGCCGACGAGGATGCGGCGGCGCACCTCGGCGCCAAAGCCTTCGGCGCGGCTCTTGGCGTACATATCGGCGAGGTCGGCGTACTCGGCGGCGCGGTGCCCGTAGCGCACCCCATCGTAGCGCGACAGGTTGCTCGAGGCCTCGGCCGGCGCGATCACGTAGTAGGCGGCGATGGCGTACTGTGCGTGTGGCAGGTCGACCTCGACGCGTCTGGCGCCGAGTTTCTCCAACTCTGCCAAGCCCGCCTCCACCGCGGCGCGCACGTCGGCGCTGACCCCATCGCCGAGCCAGCCGCGCGGCACACCGACGCGCAGGCCGTCCAGCGGCTTGTCGAGATCCCGGGTGTAGTCCTCGGTGGGGCGCTGCAGGCTGGTGGCGTCGCGTTCGTCGAAGCCGGCCATGGCGTTGAGCAGCAGCGCGCAGTCCTGCGCCGTACGCGCCATCGGCCCGCCCTGATCAAGGCTGGAGGCGTAGGCGATCATCCCGTAGCGGCTGACCACGCCGTAGGTCGGCTTGATGCCGGTGATGCCGCAGAAGGAGGCCGGCTGGCGGATCGAGCCGCCGGTGTCGGTGCCGGTCGCGGCAGGCACGATGCCGGCTGCCACCGCAGCGGCCGAGCCGCCCGAGGAGCCGCCGGGCACGCGACTGGTGTCCCACGGGTTCTTGACTGCCCCGAAGGCGCTGTTCTCGTTGGAGGAGCCCATGGCGAACTCGTCCATATTGGCGCGGCCGATGGTCACCAGTCCCGCGGCATTGCCGCGCGCTACCACGGTCGCGTCGTAGGGCGCGACGAAGTTGCCGAGCATCTTGGAGCCGGCGGTCGTGCGCCAACCCTCGGCGCAGAAGATGTCCTTCTGCGCATAAGGAATACCCGTCAGAGGGCCGGCCTTGCCGGCAGCACGCAGGGCGTCAGCGGCGCGCGCCTCGGCGAGGGTGCGCTCAGGGTCGAGCGTGATGAAGGCATTGAGGGTCGAGGCTTGCGCACGCGCCAAGGCATCGCTCGCCAGTTCCACTGCCGATACGCGACCGGCAAGCAGCCCGGCCGACAGCGCAGCGACCGTATCGGCCGCAAGGTCCACTCGACGGCCTTCGCTCATTCGATGACCTTGGGCACCAGAAACAGCCCGTTCTCGACCGCCGGCGCGTTCGACATGAGCGCGTCTCGCCGGTCTGGCTCGGTGACCGCGTCGGGCCGCAAGCGCAGGGCCACGTCGTGTGCGTGCGCCATCGGCTCGACACCACGGGTGTCAACCGCGCTCATCTGCTCGACCAGCGCAAGGGTCCGGTTGAGTGTGTCGAGGGTCAGCGGGATGTCGGATTCGGCGATCGCCAGCCGGGCCAGCCGGGCGACCTTGCGAACGTCGTCGGAGCTAAGGGACATCAGTGCGGAGGGAATGGGAGAAGAGGATTGCGGCACTGCACAACACAGTGCCGACGGGGTTAATGCTGCGATATCATAGTCGTTTGACGAATCGGCCGCGAAATCACTCCCGCGGTCGCTACACGGAACCCAGCGCGCTCATGTTCGGCTTTCTCCGCAGTTATTTCTCCAACGACATCGCCATCGACCTCGGCACCGCCAACACGCTGGTCTACGTGCGCGGCAAGGGCATCGTGCTCGACGAGCCGTCGGTGGTGTCGATCCGCACCGATGCCAACGGCCGCAAGGTCATCCAGGAGGTCGGTCGCGAGGCCAAACTGATGGTCGGCCGCACGCCCGGCAATATCGAGGCGGTGCGCCCGCTCAAGGACGGCGTCATCGCTGACTTCACCGTCACCGAGCAGATGCTGAAGAACTTCATCCGCCGCGTGCACGACTCGCGTCTGCTCGCGCCGGCGCCGCGCATCGTCATCTGCGTGCCTTGGGGGTCGACCCAAGTGGAGCGCCGCGCCATCCGCGAGTCCGCGCTTGGAGCCGGCGCCTCCAAGGTCTTCCTGCTTGAGGAGCCGATGGCCGCCGCGATCGGCGCCGGCCTTCCGGTCGAGGAGGCCACCGGCTCGATGGTCATCGACATCGGCGGTGGCACCACCGAGCTCGGTGTCATCTCCCTCGGCGGCATCGTCTACGGCAATTCGGTGCGCGTCGGCGGCGACAAGTTCGACGAGGCCATCATCAACTACATCCGTCGCAACTACGGTCTGCTGGTTGGCGAGACAACCGCTGAAGAGGTCAAGAAGCGGATCGGCTCGGCCTATCCCGACAGCGACGTGCGCGAGATGGAGATCAAGGGACGCAATCTCGCAGAGGGCGTTCCGCGCAGCTTCACCATCAGCAGCAACGAGGTCTACGAGGCGCTTCAGGAGCCGCTCAATGCGATCGTCTCGGCGATCCGCATCGGCCTCGAGAAGACCCCGCCCGAGCTGGGCGGCGACATCGCCGACCGCGGCATGGTGCTGACCGGTGGTGGCGGCATGCTGCGGGGTCTCGACCGACTCCTGTCCGTCGAGACGGGGCTTCCGGTGCTGGTCGCCGAAGACCCGCTGACCTGCGTCGTTCGCGGCTGCGGCGAGGCACTCGACCGTCTGGACCGGCTCGGCAGCGTCTTCGTCCACGAATAAGTCGAACCCCGCAGGCTAGAACCTCATGCAACCGGTCGCCCATCGCGATCCGGCCCTTTTTCGGCGCGGCATCTCTCCGATCAGCAAGTGCCTGATCGGCCTTACGGTGTCAGCCCTACTGCTCGCACTGGACAGTCGGCGTGCCGGGTCCGACGTCATCCGGGTGGTTCTCGAGCGCTTCCTCGCGCCAGTCATGGTCGCGATGGACTTGCCGGGCGAGGCGGCACGAGAGGTGGTACGTGGTCTGTCCACACACGGCGAACTGCTGCGCGAGATCTCGAAGCTGCAAGCCGAGAATGACCGCCTGCGCATGGCCGGGCGCAACACCGACGCGCTGCAGCGTGAGAACGACGAGCTTCGGACGCTTGCCTCGCTGCCAACCGAACACATCGGGTTCCGCCGCACAGTGGAATTGATCCAGCGCGGACGCGGTATCGCGTCGCAGCACTTTCTCATCAGTGCGGGAAGCCGGCAGGGCATCCGCGCCGGGATGGCTCTGGTACATCCCGAGGGTGTCATCGGTCAGGTGGTTGCCGTCGGCGAGAACTCATCGGATGTTGCACTCATCACTGACGCGGGTCAGTTCACACCGGTCCAGCTGGTCCGGACAGGACTGCGTGCCGTCATGGTCGGCGAGGGTGAGGCCGACCGGACCAGCTTGCGTTTTCTTGCGAACAACGCCGATGTTCAGCCCGGCGACCTGCTCGTGACATCAGGGTTGGACGGCGTCTATCCGGCAGGGATGGCGATCGCTACGGTCCTCACCGTGGAGCGTGATCCGCAATCCGATTTCGCGCGCATCCTTTGCCGACCGGCGGCCAACGCCAGCAACCGGAGACATTTTGCGGTGGTGGTGCCGCTCGCGGTTGCGACTGCGCAACAGCCTGCCGGGCCCGCGCCCACGACCCAGCCGCCCCCGGCTGACGCGGTGAGTGCGGAGTCTGCCCCCTCCCTTGCCCTGCCTGCAGCCGGGCAGCAACCGGGCCGATGAACAGTCGCGCGGCCCAGGAGCGACGCCAGCGCCAGGCGCGACCGTTCAAGGCGCTCCTGCTGTCTTTTGGCATCTCGGTCGCCATCGACCTGATGTCGTTCGGCAGCGTCATCGACACCTTTCGCCCGGACCTGACGCTTCTCGTACTGATGTATTGGAGCACGCGCAGTTACTCCCCGGCCAACGTCGGCACCGGCTGGATGCTCGGACTGCTTCGCGATGTCGCCTCACTCACCCCCCTCGGCCTCAATGCCGGCCTTTACTGCATCACCGCATGGGTCGGCCTCAGCATCCGTCAACGCCTCGAAAGATCGCCTCTTTCCGGAGAGATGCTGCTGGTGTTGCTGACACTCCTCGCAGGTTCGATGTTGTCGTGGGGCGTGAGTACCCTGCTGGGAGGGCAAGCTTCACCGCTGACACACTTGCTGTCACCGGTGGTCGGTGCTTTCTGCTGGCCGTTGGTGCGCGTGGTGCTCGATGCCGCCGCCCGCAATCGTTCGGCCGAACGTGGCGACTGACCGATACGCATGAAACTGGTCACCCGCGAGGAGGTCCGTCAGAACAGCGAATACCAGACGCGGCTGAAGGTCGCTGCGGTGTTCATCATCGTCACCTTTGCCGTACTGCTCGGCCGCCTGCTTGTCCTCGAGACGCTGCAATACGAGTATTTCCACACGCTGGCGGAGAGCAACCGCATCAGCCTGGTGCCGACGCCGCCCAACCGCGGCCTTATCACCGATCGCAACGGGGTGGTCTTGGCGGAGAACCGGGCGGTGTACACGGTCGAGGTCTATCCGAAGGAGATCAGCGACATCAAGGCGACCATCCATGATCTGGCCAGCGTGATCGACCTCGACGAGGCTGACCGCAGGCGTTTTGACAAGCGCATGCGTGAATCGCGCAAGTTCGACAGCCTGCCAGTCAAATCCTTCCTGTCGGACGCCGAGGTGGCCCGTTTCGCCGCAGCGAAGTACCGATTCAAGGGGGTCGAGATGACCACCCGCCTGTTCCGCAGCTACCCGATGGGCAAGACCGCCGCGCATGTGCTTGGCCACGTCGGTCGCATCAGCCCGCAAGACAAGGCGGCGCTCGAGGCACGCGGGGATTCGGTCGCCTATCAGGGCATTGAATCGATCGGCAAGGATGGCGTCGAAAAGACCTACGAGCGCGAGATCCGCGGCGTCGCGGGCTACGCCGAGGTCGAGACCAATGCCGCCGGGCGCGGCGTGCGCACGCTGTCGCGCCGGGCGTCGGTACCTGGCAACAAGCTGCGGCTGGCGATCGACATCAAGCTGCAAAAGATCGGCGAAGAGGCGTTTGCCGGCCGCCGCGGCGCCGCCGTCGCGATCGAGCCGTCGACGGGTGACGTGCTGGCGATGGTCAGCCAGCCGAGTTTCGACCCCAATGCCTTTGTCGATGGCATCGACCCGGCGCTATGGCGCGAGCTCAATCAGTCGATCGACCGCCCGCTGAACAACCGGCCCCTGCGCGGCGCCTATCCGCCGGGTTCGACCATCAAGCCGTTCATGGCGCTCGCGGCCCTGGAGACCGGGACGCGTACCGCCGAGCGAACCATCGTCGACCCCGGGTTCTACACCCTGCCCGGACAGGGCCACCAATACCGCTGCTGGAAGACCGAGGGCCACGGCCCGGTCGACCTGCACCGCTCGGTGGTGGTGTCCTGCGACACCTACTACTACGGACTCGCGGTGGAGATGGGGATCGAGCGGATGCATGATTTCCTCGCCCGCTTCAACTTCGGCCAGCCCAGCGGCATCGACATCGAGGGCGAGCGCAGCGGACTCAATCCGAATGAGGCGTGGAAGCGCAAACGTTTCAAGGACAAGTGGTATGCCGGAGATACCGTCTCGGCAGGCATCGGCCAGGGCTATGTACTCGCGACGCCCATGCAGCTGGCCTATGCCGCTGCAGTGATGGCCAACCGTGGGGTCGCTTTCCGCCCCCACCTCGCCAAGGAGATCGTCGATGTGAAGACCGGTCGGATCAAGGCTGTGGCGCCCAAGCCTGCCTTTGTCACCGAGTTCGACGCCGGCAATCTCGACCGTGTCCGTGAAGCCATGGTCGGTGTCACCCAGCCCGGTGGCACCGCAGCGCAAGCGGCAGCCGGTGCGCCGTATCGCATCGCCGGCAAGACCGGCACGGCGCAGGTGATCGGCATGAAGCAGGGCCAGAAATACCGCGAGAGCGAGGTCGATGAGCGACACCGCGACCATGCCTGGTTCATCGCCTTCGCGCCGGCCGACGATCCCAAGATCGCGCTGGCCATCCTCGTTGAGAACGGTGGTCACGGTGGCTCGGCAGCGGCACCTATCGCACGCAAGATGATGGACTACTGGATCCTGGGCAAGGAGCCGGCCGCTGACCAGCCGGCGCTCGAACCGTGAAGATCAGTCCCGCCGGCTTTGGACGCTGGCTGATCGAGCCGCTCGACGGCCACCTCGCGGCCCTGCTGGGACTGATGTCGGTGATCGGCCTGGTGACCCTGTACTCGGCGATCGACCAGTCCTTGGCGCGTTGGAGCGCGCAACTGCTCAACTTTGCAGCGGCGTTCGTGTGCATGTGGGCGGTCGCACAGATCTCGCCACCGCGCATCGCGAGCCTCGCGGTACCGCTGTATGTCCTCGGGGTGCTGCTGCTGATCGGAGTGGCGGTCAACGGCGACGTGGTCAATGGCGCGCGCCGCTGGCTGCACGTCGGCGTCACGCGGATCCAGCCGTCGGAACTCGTCAAGCTGGCGACCCCGATGATGATCGCCTGGTACCTGCAACGTCACGAGGAGGATCTGCGGCCCAAACATTTCCTGTTTGGCGCGTTTCTCCTCGCACTACCGTTGGGGCTGGTGCTGCGCCAGCCGGACCTTGGCACCGCGATGCTCATCGGCGCCGCCGGGTTTTACGTCCTGTTCCTCGCCGGCCTGCGTTATCGCGTGCTGTTGGCGCTGATCGTGGTGGGTCTTGCCTCGCTGCCGGTGCTGTGGTCTGTGATGCACGACTACCAGCGCAAACGCATTCTGACCCTTCTTGACCCCAATGAAGACCCGCTCGGTGCCGGTTATCACACCATCCAGGCGATGATCGCAGTGGGGTCTGGTGGATTGACCGGGAAAGGCTGGACGAATGGCACGCAGAGCCACCTCGATTTCCTGCCAGAACGCCACACGGACTTCATCTTTGCCGTGTTCGCCGAGGAGTTCGGAATGATCGGTGCGCTGATCATGATCGGGCTCATCGTCGCCATCGTGTTACGCGGACTGCGCATCGCCGGCAACGCCACTGGCCTCTTCTCGCGCCTGATGGCGGGGTCGCTGGCACTGTCGTTCTTTACCTATGCGGCTGTGAACATCGGCATGGTGATCGGCGTGCTCCCTGTGGTCGGTGTACCCTTGCCGCTGATCAGTTACGGCGGAACCTCGCTGGTCACCATGGGTCTTGGTTTCGGGATCCTCATGAGCATCCATCGGCACCGCGGCATGCTGGCCTCGCACTGAACATGTCTCCACACACCTTGCGTCTCCTTACTGCGTTATCGGGCCTGTCCATGGCTCTGTCGATGTCCGGCTGCGCCTCCGGGGGGGCGGGCCCTTCTGCATCCGCCAACGCTTCAGCGGAAAAGGTCAAGGCAGGCGCCGAACACGCTCGCGCGTCGGACGGGCAGTCCTCCAAGGTGGCGCACAAGGTCTCGTCAGTGCCGCCTGGAATCCCGGATCCGAGCGCGGCTCCGGCTTGGGGCCAGCGCTTCTACCTCGACGATGGTCCGGGTGACCGCCCCCTCGCCGAACTCGACAACATTCCCGATGCGGTACCGCGTGATGAATCGGTGCGTCCCTCGACCACCCGCCCGTACAGCGTCTTCGGCACGGAATACACGCCGATGGAGCGGGCACCCGGGTTCAAGCAGAGCGGCATGGCGAGCTGGTACGGCAAACGCTTTCACGGCAAGCCGACCTCCAGTGGCGAGCCGTACGACATGTACGCGATGACGGCAGCACACCCGACCCTGCCGATCCCGAGCTATGCCCGCGTCACCAACATCGCCAACGGCAAGTCGGTGGTGGTACGCATCAACGACCGCGGGCCATTCCACCCCGGGCGCATCATGGACGTGTCCTATGCCGCCGCGCACCGCCTCGGCTACGCCAGCCGTGGTAGCGCCGAAGTGGTGGTCGAGGCCATCCAGCCCGGCGAAGACTCGGCGCCAGTCGCCAACGCGGGTCCCGGCGGCATCGCACCGATCCCGACCCGCGTCGGTGCCGGTGCTCCGGCTCGCATCGAGCAGGCTGCCGCCCGCGGCAAGCCGGCTCCGGGCAACGAACTCCTGCTGCAACTGGGCGCCTTTGGCAGTCGCGAGAACGCCGAGGCACTGAAGCAATCGGTCGCTGCAAAGCTTCCGGAACTCGCGCCGGGCCTGACGGTTGCCGAGATCGACGGCAAGTGGCGCGTGCGTCTCGGCCCGATGTACGACCGCAGCGCCATGGACTACGCGCGCGATGTGCTGCGCGAGAAGATGGGCATCCGCGCGTTCGCCGTCAAACCCTAGGTCGACATGCAGATCACCCGCAGGCTCGAGTTCGACGCCGGCCACCGCATCCCCAACCACGCCAGCCTGTGCCGGCATCTTCACGGGCACCGTTACGCCATCGAGGTGACGGTGTCGGGCCCTTTGGTCGCCGACCCGCAATCGCCCGAGCAAGGCATGGTCACCGACTTCTCGCATATCAAGGCGATCGCGCGGCGTCTGGTCGACGACTGGGACCACGCTTTCCTCGTGCATGCCGGCGATGCAGCGGTGCGTCTGTTCCTCGACAGCCTGCCGGGCCATCGCACGGTGGTGTTCGAACAACCGCCGACCGCCGAGCACCTGGCGCAGGTGGCTTTCACCCGCCTGCACGAGGCTTACGCTGCCGAATATGGTGAGCGGCTGACGCTGACCCGGGTCCGCCTCTACGAGACGCCCAACTGCTGGGCGGACGCCGGTCCCGAAGACATCGGCCGCTGAGCGCCGCTGTGGACTCGGCAGACGCCATCGATGCAGTCCTGCCGCAGACGCAGTGCGGTGCCTGCGACTACCCGGCGTGTCGCCCCTACGCGGAAGCCATCGGGCGGGGCGAAGCAGCCATCAACCAGTGTCCACCGGGTGGCGATGCGGTGATCGCGCGCATCGCCGTCATCACCGGCCGCGAACCCCTGCCGCTGCGCGAAGCGTGGCGCCCACCGGCGCTGGCAGTGATCCGCGAGCAGGAGTGCATCGGCTGCACCCTGTGCATCCAGGCCTGCCCCGTGGATGCGATCATCGGTGCCTCCAAGCAGATGCACACCGTGATCACTGCCGAGTGCAACGGCTGCGAGCGCTGCCTGCCGCCCTGCCCAGTCGACTGCATCGACCTGATCCGCCTGCCGGAGCGGTCTGCTCAAGACGCGGAACGTCTGGCACGGCAGTGGCGGTCGCGATTTGACGCCCGTGAGGCGCGGCTGGCTGCCGAGCCCGAACGCCGTGCGCGACGCATGGCGCAGCGCCGGGAGTCGAAGGCCCACCACGACGACGCATCCCGAGAGGCCACCGAGGGCGCTGGAGGACATCTGAGCACGACGCCAGGGGGCGGCACCGTCGACCGGCGCGCGCTACTTCGGGCAGCGCTGGAGCGGGCGCGCCGCAATTCCGGGAGACCTTGACTGGAAGGGGTTGGCTGGATCCACGCGCGGTGCCGTGCCGATCGCGGGGTGTGCGGGTCACCGATCACGCGTCGGCGCCGACCTCGATCACTGGCACCCGCCGGGTGATGCCGCAAAGCAACTGGTAGGCGATGGTCCCGGCGGCGGACGCCACCTCCTGCGCCGGAAGGCCCTCTCCCCACAGCGTCACTGCCGAGCCGACACCGGCCTGTGGCAGGTCGGTGATGTCGGCGTAGAGTGAGTCCATCGACAGGCGGCCGAGGGTCCGGGTGCGTTGGCCTTCGACGAGGATCGGCGTGCCGGTCCCGGCATGCCGTGGATAGCCGTCACCATACCCACAGGCGACCACACCGACCCGCGTCGGCCGCTCCGCGGTGAAGGTGCCGCCGTAGCCGAGCCGCTCCCCAGGCGCCAGATGCTGCACGCTGATGATGCGCGAGGTGAGCGTCATGGCCGGACGCAGGTCGAGATCCCCGGGCGCGGTCTCGACGTTCGGCGCGACACCGTAGAGCATGATGCCGGGCCGCACCCACTCGGCGCGGGCGACCCTGTGTCGCACCAAGGCCGCCGAATTGGCCAGCGAGCGCGGCGCGTCGATGCCGCCCGTCGCTTCGTCAAACCGAGCCATCTGCCACGCGATGCCGGCTGGCTCGTCGGCAGTGGCGAAATGCGTCATCAATGTCAGCTGGCCAAGCCCCGGCCAGGCCCGCAAGCGCGTAACGGCGTCGCGAAACTTCTCCGGCGGCAGACCCAAGCGGTTCATGCCGCTGTTCATCTTGAGGTGGACATCGATCGGCTGCGCCGGCCGGAACGCCAGCAGCGCCTCGAGCTGCGAGGCCTCGTGGATGACGATGGCAAGTGCGCGTGCAGCGATCTCGGGCAGCTCACACGCTTCGTAGAAACCCTGCAATAGCAGGATGAGGTGGCGATGCCCGGCCTCGCGCAGGGCAAGCGCGTCGTCGAGCGTGAGCACCGCAAACGCATCCGCACTGCGCAAGGCGCTGGCGGTGCGCAACAGACCATGGCCGTAGGCGTCAGCTTTGACCACCGCCATCAGCCGCGAATCGGGAGCCAGTGCACGCGCCAGCGCGAGGTTGTGCCGAAGGGCGGCGTGGTTGATGCAGGCAGTGAGCGGACGCGGCATGGCGCAGATGGGGGCGGCGATGGCGGATTATACGGTCGCGGGTGCGGCCGAGCCCGGAGGCAGCCTCGCCTGGAACCGTTCTGAATCGTGCCCCGGCCGCCCCCTGGCGCCCGCCCGGGCCGCGAGGGCATGCTATAAGCGGCGGATGAACCTGAAGCGCGCGACCCGCCCACCCCGCTGACGATGGATCGCGGGTTCTACACCATCATGTCGGCGCAGTTCTTTTCGGCGCTCGCCGACAACGCGCTGCTGATCGCCGCCATCGCCCTGCTTCGCGACATCGGCGCACCCGAAAGCTACGAGCCGCTGCTCAAACTGGTCTTCACCCTCTCCTACGTGTTGCTCGCCGCGTTCGTTGGCGCCTTCGCCGATTCGATGCCCAAGGCGCGCGTCATGCTGATCGCCAACGCGATCAAGATCGTCGGCTGCGGGATGATGATCGCCGGTCTGCATCCGCTCTACGGCTACGCCGTGGTGGGGTTGGGCGCGGCGGCCTACTCGCCAGCCAAGTACGGCATCGTCACCGAGTATCTGCCGCCGGCCAAGCTGGTGCTCGCCAACAGCTGGATCGAAGGGCTCACGGTGGCCGCCATCGTCTTCGGCTCGGGTCTGGGCGGCTGGCTGATCAGCCCGATGGTCACCGGTTCTTTTGCGGGGCTCACCGCGACCGTGGCGGGCACGCACCCGGGCCAATTGCTGGTCTACAGCATGGCTTGCATCGCCCTGCTCTACGGCGTTGCTGCCTTCCTGAACCTCTACGTGCCCGACACCGGCGTCGACCACAAGCCAGAACGCAGCGACCCGGTCTCGCTGCTCAAGGATTTCTCGCGCTGCGTGACCCTGCTCTGGAAAGACAAACTCGGCCAGATCACCCTCGCCACCACGACCTTGTTCTGGGGCGCCGGCGCGACCCTGCAGTTCATCATGCTGCGCTGGGCCGAGGACCACCTTCAGATCCCGCTGCACGAGGCGACCTACCTGCAGGGGATCTTCGCTGTCGGCGTGGCTATCGGCGCTGTCCTCGCCGGGCGTCTGGTCTCGATCGACCGCTCGGTCCAGGTGGTGTCGGTCGGCATCGCCATGGGCTTCGTCACCTGCCTGATGACCGTTACGCACGAGATGCTGCCGGCCGGACTGCTGATGACCGCTGTGGGCGCGATGGCCGGGTTCTTCGTGGTGCCGATGAATGCGCTGCTGCAGCACCGCGGACACCTGCTGATGGGCTCCGGTCACTCGATCGCGGTGCAGAACTTCAACGAGAACCTGAGCATTCTCATCATGCTGGCGCTGTATTCAGGCCTTGTCGCCATCGACCTTCCGGTGGATGTCGTGATCCTCCTGTTCGCCCTGTTCATCGCGGCGAGCATGTACGGTGTGCGGCGCTGGCACGCTGCAAACATGGTCAACCACCGCGAAGAGCTCGAGCTACTGCTCGCATGGGCGGCGGCGCACAGCCAGCAACCGGTGGAATCGGGTGGTCGCCACCCGCACGACCCGCATCGGCCGCCCCACGACTGAGTCCCCGTCGCCGAGGCACTCGGGCGTCAGCGTCCTGCGTCGAGCCTCACGCTGGCTGTACTCGCAGTGGCCGCAGGACTCGGTGCAACACCCGGCGCGCCGTCGACTTCGGCCAACGCATCTTGCAAGCGGCAAAGGTCCTCCCAGGCGCGCAGCTTCTCCTGCGGCGAGCGCAGCAGATAGGCAGGGTGGTAGCTCACCACCACCGGGATGCTCTCATAAAGATGGCGGCCGCCACGCAACGCCCCCACCTTGCCCTCGCCGCCGAGTAGCGCCCGCGCCGCGAAGCTTCCCAGCGCGAGGATGACGGCCGGCTGCAGCAGCGCGATCTGCCGACGCAGGAAGGGGCTGCAGGCCTCCACCTCATCCGGCGTCGGGTTGCGGTTCTCCGGCGGCCGGCACTTGAGCACATTGGCGATGTACACCCGGCGACGGTCAAGCCCGACTGCGAGCAGCATCTGGTCGAGCAGCTCCCCTGCCCGCCCGACGAACGGCTCGCCGCGCTGGTCCTCCTCGGCGCCCGGCGCCTCGCCGACCACCAGAACCCTGGCAGTGCGCGATCCCGTACCCGGAACCGCCTGACGACGCGTCCGGCAGAGGCCGCAGGCCTCGCACGAGCGGATGGCCGCCTCGAGCGGCGTCCAGTCAAGCGTGCTGGTCGTGGGCCGTTCGTCAGGCTGTCCGTCGGGCGACGGCGCGGGCGCCAGCACCGCGGGAGGCGGGTTCTCTGCCGAGCGCGACCGGCGCGCCACCAAGCCATGCGCCGGCCACAGCCCGAGTTCGCGCAGCCGCGCCTCTTCGCGGTTCACAGTTCGCGCGCCATGACGATGGCGTCCTCGATGGGCGTATCGGCGCCCGCAGCGTAGTACCCACGACGCCTGCCAATCGGCGCGAAGCCGCCGGCGAGGTAGATTTGTCGCGCCCGCCCATTGCCCTCACGAACCTCGAGCAAGAGGCGCTTCGCGCCGGCATGTCGCGCCGTACTCGCAACCCGCTCCAACAGTTGCCGCGCCAGACCTTGCCGCTGGCAGTGCGGGGCGACGGCGAGATCGAGCACCTCCCAGTCGTCCCGGCCGGGCTGGACGAGGATGGCAGCGGCCAACGCCGGACGGAGCGCTTCGCTGAGCAGCGGGTCGGCGGCGACGGGTGCATCGAACATGGCTTCCGTCACCCAGCCGCATGCGCTACCGGACAGCGAGCCTGCAAAGCGGGCTTCGTTCCAGGTGCCGCCGACGCGCTCGGCGAGCCGGGCCAGCCGCGACGCGTCTGCAGCCGTGGCCTCGCGCACTTGCAGTGCCGCAGCGATCGCAGTCATCGCGCGGCACGCCGCGCAAGTTGCTCGGCGGCGGTCAGGGCGACGCGGTCACGCACATAGAGCGGGCTCGCCTGCTCGGGTGGCGTGGCCAGGCCGGCCCGAAAGTCCGCGCGTGCCAAGGGCAGCATGTCGACAGCGCGTGGTCGTGCCGTGCTGCTGACCACATGGACGCCGATCTCGCTGCACGCTGCCAGCCCATCGCCCACCGCACTGTCGACACCCGCCGGGCAGACCCAGCTCGATGGCGGCTCGACGCGCGGATCGGACATGGCGCGCGCGCCGGATTCGCCGCTCCAGCTGCCGCGTTCGAACAGGGCCCAGTAAACCTCGGCCATCCTCGCGTCGAGCATGGCCAGCACCCGGCCCTCCGGCGCCTGCATCGCCAGCACGCGCAGCGAGCACGCGCCGATCAGCGGCAGATCGGCACCGAGCGCCATGCCCTGCGCCAGACCGCAGCCGATGCGAACACCGGTAAAGGCCCCCGGCCCGCTGTCGAAGGCGATGGCATCGAGGCTGCCAAGCGTGACACCGGCCTCGGCGAGCAGACGCCGGATAAGCCCCGGGACCTGCTCCGAGGGTTTAAGAAGATCAGGCGCGGCAGACGCCTGCACGACACTGTCGCCGATGGCGAGGGCGACGCTGCAGTCGGCAGTCGCGGTCTCGATGGCGAGCAGGCGCATGGGAGCAGGACCCCGTGTAGACACAAAGCAAGGGACTTGCATGATACGTGTGAGCCGTGGTCACGCGACCGCTTGTCATCGCCCGGCGTTGTGGCAGAGTTGCGCACCTGCCACTCGCTACGCCTGCCAGTCTCATCTGGTGCCCGCGTCGCGCGTCGGCGACCCAACTCAAACCCCGACCACGCGCCCCCTGCTCATGAACACCCGCCTGCAAGCCACCCTCGCCCTCGGCCAGCATCTCTGGCTCGACAACCTTTCTCGCGAGCTGATGCAGAGCGGGCAACTCGCGCAATGGATCGCCGACGGCGTGCAAGGCATCACCACCAACCCGGCGATCTTCCAGAAGGCGATCAGCAGCGGCGCCGGCTACGCCGACGACCTCGCGCGCTTGCGTGCAAGCGGGATCGGCGCCGAGGCGCGCTACGAGGCGCTGGCCATCGCAGACGTGCAGCAGGCCTGCGACGCCCTCGCCGGGCTGCACCGCGGCAGCCGCGGCGACGCTGGCTGGGTCAGCCTCGAGGTGAGTCCGCAGCTGGCGCACGATGCCGCCGGCACGGTGGCGGCGGCCGACCGACTGACCAACGCCGTGGCGCGCCCCAACCTGCTGATCAAGATCCCCTCGACGCCCGCCGGTCGCGAGGCGCTGACCGAGGCCACCGCGCGCGGCATCAACGTCAACATGACGCTGATCTTCTCGTTGCAACAAGCGGTCGAGACGGCCAAGTCATGGGCAACGGGTGCGCGTCGCTGGATCGCCAACGGTGGAGACCCAGCGCATCTGTACAGCGTTGCCAGCGTCTTCCTCAGCCGCGTCGATACGGTCGTGGACCCGCTGCTCGAGGCCCACGGCAGTGCCGAGGCACTCGCGCTTCGTGGCCGCTGCGCCATATTCATGGCACGGCTGTGCTACCAGCGCTACCTCGACCTGTTCGGCCGCAACAGCCACCCGGCGACCTTTGGCGACCTGATCGAAGCCGGAGTTCGCCCGCAGCGCCTGCTCTGGGCCAGCACGGGCACCAAGAACCCGAATTACAGCGATACGCTCTACGTCGACAGCCTGATCGGCGCGCACACGGTCAACACGGTGCCCGAGGCCACGCTCAGAGCCTTCGCCGACCACGGCACCGCTGCCGCGCCGCTGGTCGCGGGCATCCC
>DALYGT010000004.1:0-17184 GCA_031971375.1 Burkholderiales bacterium
CGCCGAACAACAAGCGTCAGTTGATTAACGCACAAATCTACTGCAGGTAACTTAAAAGCACATTATATTAAAGGCGTTTACTCCGGGAGCGCCTCACATGCCCGACACCGCCTCCTCTTTGCTGCTGGCCGGCCTCGCTGCAGTGGTCTTGGGTCTCGCCGTGTTTCTCGGGTTGCAGCATCGCAGCCGCCGACGCAAGGCGCGGCAGATCGACGAATTGCGTGACGCCAACCAACGCCTCGAGGCGCGTGCCATCGAGGTGGCGCAGCAGATGACACGCGACCTGGAGGCAAGCAAGGCGCGCCACCAGCTCATCATGCAGGGCTCGGGTGTGTGTTTCTGGGACTGGGACGTCAGCCGCGACGAGGTCCACTTCGAGGGCAGTCTCGGCGATGGTGCAGACCTCGGTTTCGAGGGCAGCCTGCTGCCCTCCAACATCTGGTTCCGCGCCGTCTACAGCGACGACCAGGCAGACATGTGGGCAGCACTCGACGCGCACATGCGCGGCAAGACGCCGATGTTCGAGGCGGAGTACCGCATCGTCGCCCGCGACCGCCCCCCGCGCTGGGTCATGGCCCGTGCAGTGGTGGTGGAGCGCAGCGCCGACGGCGCGCCGACCCGCCTGAGCGGCACGCTGGTTGATATCGACACGCGCAAGCAGGTCGAGATGGCGCTCGAACAAGAGCGCCGCCTGTTCAACAGCGGACCCGTCATCGTCATCCGCATCCGCCTCGATGACGAGCCTGCATACAGCTACCTCTCGAGCAATGTCTACGAACTCTGGGGCTACCCGGTGGGCGCCTTTGCCCAAGGCTGTCGCCGCGCCGACCTGGTCCATCCCGACGACCTCGAACGCACGCTGGTGCAATACCGGAAGGTCGTCAGCACTGGCGGACGTCACCTGCAGACCGAGTTGCGCTACCGCATGCACGACCAGAGCTACCGTTGGCACAGCCTTTACGGCAAGGTGGTCAAGGGCAGCGAGCCGCCCGAGATCATCGGCTACCTGATCGACATCGAGGACCGCAAGCAGGTCGACCAGGAGATGTCGCAGCAAAAGGCGATGCTCGAGGAACTCGTGGTCAATCTGCGCGACTCCGAGCACGAGCGCACATTGCTGCATCAGACCGGCGACATGCTCAACTCGGCCAAGAACATCGAAGAGGCTTGCGCCATCGTTCAGCGCACGGCGCAAGTCATCTTCCCCGGCTGGAGCGGCGCCATCAGCACCAGCGATGCCAGCGGCGACCTGACGGTGCGCGACCGCTGGGGCGGCAGCGTCACCGACCGCCTGCTGACGGGTTTCGGCAACGAACAGTGCTGGGCACTGCGGCGCGGCCGCAGCCACATGTTCCTTGATCCGCGGCGTAGCGTGCCCTGCCAGCACGTCGACTGCTCATCGGGTGCGACGCACGCCGCCCTCTGTGTGCCGATGGTCGCCGACGGCAAGGTGGTCGGCGCGCTACACCTACTGGCCGACGCCCACGTGGTCGATGGCGAGGTGATGCGTACCGTGGAGCGCGCCGAACGGCTTGGCGAGACACTGAAACTCTCGCTATCCAACCTCGGCCTGCGCGCCACCCTGGAAGAACAGGCGGTGCGCGACGGCCTGACCGGCCTGTTCAACCGCCGGCTGCTCGCCGAGCGACTGCCCCACGAGTTGGCGCGTTGCCGGCGCAGCGGCCAATCTTTGGTACTGGCCATGATGGACATCGACCATTTCAAGCGCTTCAACGACACCTATGGACACGAGGCGGGCGACCTCGTGCTTCACGCGGTGGCGCGCTGCATCGGCGAGAGCGTGCGTGGCTATGACCTGGCCTGCCGTTACGGCGGCGAGGAGTTCTGCGTCGTGCTGCCAGGTTGCTCGCTCGACGCTGCCGAAGCGCGATTGCAGTCGATGCGGCAGATGGCCGGATCGCTCAATCTGCGTCATGGTGGTCAGCCGCTGCCGCAAGTCACGATGTCCGGTGGACTGGCCAGCGCCCGTGACGAATCGCCCGAACAGCTTATCGCGCGCGCCGACGCGGCTCTCTATGCGTCGAAAGCAGCCGGTCGCGACCGCATCACCATCGCCGAAGGCGACCGGGAAAGCGCCGACCGGACGCCCTCGCTGCGGCTGGTCGGCGAGGCGGGGCGCCGCTAGCCGACCGCCGCGACCGCGCCTGATGTGTCAGGCAGCGCCAAAGCGGTGCCGCACACGCAGACGGGCGCCGCTTTCGACGATCGCCAGCAGCCGGTCGATGTTGGGATGCTTGCCCGGGTTGGCGCGCGCGTCATTGGTGTGCTCGGCGTAGAGGTCGAGGCCGGTCTGCGCGGCGAGCGGAGTGATCGCGCCGAAGTGCTGGCCGAGGAAGTTGTAGACCGCCAGTGACCCGGCCTGGCCCGGCTTGTTGTCGATGGCGGCGACGACCTCGCCGGCGCCATCGAGCAGGTCGATACCCTCGAGATGGGAGACCGGCGGAAGTTGCTTGAGGTTTTCGGCGAAGCTCACGACTCGATTCTCCAGATTTGCTGCGTATCAGGTCAGCGCTGGTCGGGCCAAGGGGTCAGCGGCGCAAATCGGTCGGCGGTCCCGGCCATCGCAAGCGGCGCTCAGGCCGCCAGCGCCCGGCACAGGTCGCGCACCATACGCGAGCGCTCGGCCACCGGCACAACAGGGATCGGCAAACGCACGCGGTCGGCGCCCATGAAACGCGCACCTCGGTGCTTCTGTACCAGCTCCATCAGGCGCGCCGGGTCGACCGCAGTGTCGGCGCGGAACTGCAGCGTCAGCGCCTCCTCCGAAGCGTCCAGCTTGAGGATGCCGAGCCCGCTGCAAGCCAGACGCAGCCGGTGGCACTCGAGCAGAGCCTGCGCGGGCTCGGGCAACTGGCCAAAGCGGTCGACCAGTTCTTCGTGGAGGCTGCCCAGCGCATCCTCGGACTCGCAATTGGCGAGACGCTTGTAGAGGATGAGGCGCTGATGCGTGTCGCCGCAGTAGTCCTCGGGCAGCAGCGCCGGCACGTGCAGGCGGATCTCGGTGGTGACAGCCAGTGGCGCCTCGAGGTCGGGCTCGCGGCCGGCGCGCAGGGAGCGCACTGCCGCGTTGAGCATCTCGATGTACATGCCAAAACCCACCTCCTGCATCTGGCCGGACTGACTGTCGCCCAACACTTCACCAGCGCCGCGGATCTCGAGGTCGTGCATGGCCAGGTAGAAGCCCGAGCCGAGCTCTTCCATCGCCTGGATCGCCTCGAGGCGCTTCTTGGCCGCGGTGGACAGGCTCTCGTCACCGGCAGTGAGCAGGTAGGCGTAGGCCTGATGGTGACTGCGCCCGACGCGGCCACGCAACTGGTGCAGCTGGGCCAAGCCAAAGCGATCCGCCCGGTTGATGAGGATGGTATTGGCGGTCGGCACGTCGATGCCGGTCTCGATGATGGTGGTGCACAGCAGCAGGTTGTGTCGCTGGTGGTAGAAGTCGCGCATGACCTGCTCGAGCTCGCGCTCGGCCATCTGCCCGTGGGCGACGCCGATGCGCGCCTCGGGGACCATCTGCACGAGCTTGTCGCGCATGTGCAGGATGGTGTCGACCTCGTTGTGCAAAAAGTACACCTGCCCGCCACGTTTGAGTTCGCGCAGCACCGCCTCGCGGATGTGGCCCTCGCTGTAGGGCACCACCAGCGTCTTGATGGCAAGGCGCCGCTGCGGCGCGGTGGCGATGACCGAGAAGTCGCGCAGCCCCTCGAGGCTCATCGCCAAGGTCCGCGGGATCGGCGTGGCAGTGAGCGTGAGCACGTCGACCTCGGCGCGCAGACTCTTGAGCGCCTCCTTCTGCCGCACACCAAAACGATGCTCCTCGTCGATGATGACGAGGCCGAGGTTCTTGAACTTCACATCCTTCTGCACCAACCGGTGGGTGCCGATGATGAGGTCGATGCTGCCGTCCTCGAGGCCCTTGAGCGCGGCGGCCTGCTCCTTGGCGGTGCGGAAGCGCGACAGCTCGGCGACGCGGATCGGCCATTCGGCCAGCCGGTCGGAGAAGTTCTGGAAGTGCTGCTCGGCGAGCAGCGTGGTGGGCACCAGCACTGCCACCTGATAGCCGGCCATCAGCGCGATGAAGGCCGCACGCATGGCGACCTCGGTCTTGCCAAAGCCGACATCGCCGCAGACGAGACGGTCCATCGGGCGGCCACTGGTGAGGTCCTGCAGCACCGCGCCGATGGCGGCGGCCTGATCGGGCGTCTCCTCGAAGCCGAAACCCTCAGCGAACACCGCGTAGTCGTGTGCAGCGAGCGGGAAGGCGCGGCCCTCGCGCGCGGCGCGCTGGGCATAGAGGTTGAGCAGCTCGGCGGCGGTGTCGCGGACGTTCTTGGCGGCGCGACGCTTGGCCTTCTCCCACTGGCCGGAGCCGAGCTTGTGCCATGGCGCCGACTCGGGCGGGCCACCGGTGTAACGCGACACCACGTGCAACTGCGACACCGGCACGTAGAGCGTGTCGCCGCCAGCGTATTCGATGTGGAGGAACTCGGCCGGACCCTCGCCGACGTCGGCACTGATGAGTCCGCGGTAACGGCCAACCCCGTGCGACTCATGCACCACCGGGTCGCCAGCACGCAATTCGCTCAAGTCGCGCAGCATGCCCTCGGCATTGCGGCGGGCGTCATCGCGGCGGCGCGTCTGCCGCACTTGCGCGGCGTAGAGCTCGGCCTCGGTGACCACGGCGATGCCGGCGTCGGCATCGAGCCAGCCCTGCGCCAGCGGCCCGGCGGTGATGTAGAAATCGGCTGTCACCATGGCGCCGCCAGTACCGCCCGCGGCTGCGATCTCGTCGCCACCGACAAACGCCGACCATCCCTCGAGCGCGGCTGGCTTGAGCCCGTGTTCGGCCATGAGCTGCGACAGCGTCTCGCGGCGGCCGGCCGACTCGGCCACCACCAGCACGCGGCCGTCAAAACCGGCGACGAAACGTTTGAGCGCGCCGAGCGGGTCATCGGCACGGCGGTCGATGACCAGGGGCGGCAACGTGTTCGCTTGGCCGACACGCGTGGGCTCGGCAGGAGCCACCTCGGGACGCGCCTGCGCGCCATCAGCGGCCGCAGCGCGCGCCGGCGGTGGCAAGCGGACCTGCGCGCGGTCGGCGATGCCGGCGAACAGCGCCTCGGCGGTCAGGAAGATGTCGCCTGGCGGCAGCAGGGGCCGCTCGGCATCGCCACGGAACAGGTCGTAGCGCGACTTGGTGTCGCGCCAGAACGCCTCGGCGGCACCGTGCACGTCGTGGTGCAGCAGCAGCGTGGCGTCAGCCGGCAGATAGTCGACCAGCGTGGCGAGCTCGTCGTAGAAGAGCGGCAGGTAGTACTCGATACCCGGTGGCGCGACGCCGTTGCTGACGTCCTTGTAGATGCGCGAGCGGCTCGGGTCACCCTCGAAGCGCTCGCGGTAACGACTGCGAAAGGCGGTGCGTGCAGCGTCGTCGAGCGGGAACTCGCGTGCCGGCAGCAGGCGCACGTCGTTGACCGGGTAGATGGTGCGCTGCGTCTCCGGGTCGAAGGTGCGGATCGACTCGATCTCGTCGTCGAACAGGTCGATGCGGTAGGGCACTGCACTGCCCATCGGGTAGAGATCGATGAGGTTGCCGCGGATGCAGAACTCGCCAGGCGAGAGCACCTGGCTCATGTGCGCGTAGCCAGCCACAGTCATCTGCTCGCGCAATCTCTTCTCGTCGAGGCGGCCGCCTTTGCGCAGGAAGAACGTGCGCGCGGCGACATAACTCACCGGCGCCAGCCGCACCATCGCCGTGGTCACCGGCACGATCAGCACATCGCACTGCGCCTGACTGCTCTGGTAGAGCGCGGCCAACCGGTCGGAGACGAGGTCCGGGTGTGGCGAGAGCGTGTCGTAGGGCAGCGTCTCCCAGTCGGCGAGCAGGTTGACGCGCAGCGTCGGCGCGAACCAAGCTATCTCGTCGTGGAGGCGCTGGGCGTCGAGGCCGCTGGCGGTCAGGACCACCAGCCGACGCCCGGCGGCGGCGCGGGCGATGCCGAGCGCGTCGGCGGACCCGGAGAGGGTCGGCCATTCGACGCTACGGCCGGGCGGGGGGAGCGGGAGGTCGCGCATGAGGCGGCGGATTATAGTCCGCGCCCCCTCGGGAATCAGTGCTCCGGACCCTCCGCATGCGAGCCCGGAAGGGTCTCGCCGATGGCATCGTGCAGGGCCTGGTTGCGCGCGATGACCTCCTTGCGCAGCTCGCGACGCATCTGCGCAGCTTTGAACAGACGCCGCTCGGCCTCGGTCTCGAGGATCAGCGGTGGCGCCGCCTTGGGCTTGCCGTCATCCCCCATGCAGACCATGGTGAAGTAGCAACTGTTGGTGTGGCGCTTGTCCTGCGTCTTAAGGTTCTCGGCGACCACCTTGACGCCGATCTCCAGCGAGGAGCTGCCGACGTAGTTGACGTGCGCAAGCACGGTCATCAACTCGCCGACGTGGATCGGCTCCTTGAAGAACACGTGGTCGAGCGACACGGTGACGCAGTAGCTCTTGCAGTAACGCGCAGCGCACGCGTAGGCGACCTGATCGAGCAGTTTGAGCAGCGATCCGCCGTGCACACGACCCGAGAAATTGGCCATGTCGGGGGTGGCGAGCATGGTCATGTGCAGGGTTTTCTCCTGCGCAGAGGTGCTGACCGGCTCGAGCGGGGGCGTCTCGGTGTTCATGGTGTCCTCGGAGATTGTCGCGCCGCGGTTCCGCGCGTCTCGCCACTGTAGTCAGGCAGCGTGACCGGTGCAACGCCGCGACGCGGCGGCGTCCCGCCACGGCTGACCGCTTTGTCCTGAACAACGCGCGGCCCGCCTACGCCGCGGCCCGACTTCATTTACATGACCGTTTGCCACAACTTTATGTGGCGACCGCTTGATATAGAACAAATCTTATTTTCAGCGGTTTAAGACAGATGCACTAGATTGACTATGCACCTCCGCGATACAATAGCGCAAATCACCTAAAACAAATGTTTTTAGGCAGTCCAAGGTGGGGCGTTCCGAGGAGATGCCGTCACAAACGAACTGGTCCTAGACAACATGGCCGCAGACAATAAGGAGACCTCCCAATGAAGAACACATTCGTCCGCTTCACCAATCTGGTTCAGAAGCTCTACGCCGAGCAATCGACCGAATCCGCCGAGGTCGATGCCTTGCTCTCGCACATCTACGAGCAGAACGAGGCCAAGGTCCCGGTCTGCATCACCGACCTGGTCCGCGCCGACCGTTTCGGCACCCTGCCGACGCTCAGCAAGCGCCTGCAAGACATGGAGAAGCGCGGGCTGATCATGGTCAGTACCGGATCGGACCGTCGCACCCGCCTCGTGGAAGTGGCTCTGGGCGGTATGGATCTGCTTGAGAATCGCGCCAAACTCTTGGCAGAAGCGGCAGCCGCCGCTGAGCGGACACGCAAGTCGGCTGGCAAGGCTGCCTGAGCGCTTTAGCGCTCTGCGCTCAGCAGGGCGCTGACCCACTCGACCTGCCGCGGCAAGCAGACCGTGTGCAGGTCGTAGTGAGACACCGCGAAGTCGCGCGCGGCGGCGCCCAGCCGCTCTCGCTGTGGCGCGTCCGCGGCAAGTTCCGCCACTCTCGCGGCCAAGGCAGCGGGGTCGAAGAAGTCGACCAGACGCCCGGTGACGCCCTCATGGATCGCCTCGCGCAGCGGCGCGGTATCGCTCGCCACGATGGCGCAGCCGGCGCTCATCGCCTCGAGCAGGGACCAGCTCAGCACGAACGGATAAGTCAGGTAGACGTGGACGGTGCTGACCTGCAGCAGCCGGATGAAAGCCGGATACGCGAGTTGGCCGACAAAATGCACGCGCGCCCGCTGGTGCGGGTCGAGTTCGCCGCGTACCTCGTCGAGGAAGATGTCCTTCCATTTGCCCTGCGGCGGCCGCGCGCCGTAGCTCACATCGTCACCGCCAACGATGACCACCTGCGCATGGCGCCGCGCCTTGAGCAGCGCCGGCAGTGCGCGCATGAAGGTGTGGTACCCGCGGTAGGGCTCGAGGTTGCGGTTGACGAAGGTGATGACCTCGTCCTTGCGACTCAAGGCCAGCTCTCGTGCGGGCGGCTCGCCGCCGGGGTGCGCGATGCCGTGCGCCGGCAGGTTGAGGGTCGCGCCCGCCTGCGGCGCCAGCGCGATGGTGTCGATACCGTCGTGGACGACGCGGATTCGCGAGCGGAACGGTTCCGGAAAGGTACTCGCCTGCCACTCGGTGGGTGAGAGACCGGCGTCGGCTTCGCCAAAGTGCAGCAGGTTGTTGAGGTTCTTGAGGCGCAGCCGGCACACATCGCCAGGGTCGCGGCTGGGAAACTCAGGGTCGAAGCCGGTATCGGCGCCGGACGGCTGGTAATAGAACTCACAGTAGATGCCGAGCCGGGCGTCAGGCCAGACATCCCGCAGGAACAGCGTCTCGCCCCAACCGTGGTGAGCGATCACCGCATCGGGCATGTAGCCGGCGGCGCGCATCTCGAGCGCCTTGCGGAAGAAAGCCTCGCCGCGGATCACCTTGGTCTCGAAATCCGACACCCAAGGGTGGACGCCGGGGGTGCTGCCGCGCTGGATCGGGTAGGCGATGAGCTGGACGCCGTTCCACTGCGCCGGCGGCGACTTCTGCAGGGTAGTGGCAGTGACCTCGTGGCCCTGCCGGACCAAGGCGGGCGCCAGGTGCTTGAACTGCCCCGGGAAATTCTGGTGGACGATGAGGATCCTGGCCATGGTCGGCCCGATTCTATCTGCTGCTGTATGACCGCGCGGTCAGAGATCTTTCAGTGCCTCCAGGATCGACGCGTCATTGGCGTGTGTAACGACCCCGCCGAGCGAACGGACCGGCAGGCGCGCCACCACCATTGCGCCCCCCGACTTGCAATAAAAAACACTGGCGCGGCCCGTTCGTGACATACTGAACGCGCCAAACCATTTTATGTTTTCAAGGTGGTCAAGTCCGCGAGACCGACAATGGGCGATCCGGTCTTCGGCGACTATTCTGTTGCGCTGCCACTGCTCCACGCAGCGAACCTTGCCAAACGTGGCCCCGTTCAGCGCGTGCTGTGTAGAGGCGTATGAGGCCACGAGGATTTGGCGGAGAAGGAGGGATTCGAACCCTCGGTACGGTGTTAAGCCGTACACACGATTTCCAATCGTGCACCTTCGGCCGCTCGGTCACTTCTCCGGAGGCGCGAAGGTTACCCGCAAGCGCCCCCGCCGGCAACCAGCGACGCTGTCTCGCGCGGCCTTGACGTGGCGCAAGGCTGTCTGCGCGCGGCTTTCCCAAAATGAAACTCAAAGCGCCGGGTCACGCAGCATGGACAGTCACCGCGCCCCGGCAGTGTCCCTTCGACGCACGACACAGGAGAGCCCCCGATGGACCGACTGACCCGTTTCGACCCGTTTGCCGACCTCGACGACATGTTCCGCGGCCTGATGCTGCGACCGATGCGTCTCGACGCCCAGCCGACGCAGATCCGCGTCGATGTGAGCGAGAGCGACGGCGCTTACACCGTGCATGCCGAGATCCCCGGCGTGAAGAAGGACGACATCCGTGTCGACCTGGATGGCGCCATGGTCTCGATCTCAGCCGAGGCGCACCGCGAGAAGGAGGAGAAGACCAACCGCATGATCCGTAGCGAGCGCTACTGCGGCGCGATGTCGCGCAGCTTCACGCTGCCGCACGAGGTCGACCAGAGCGGCGCAAAGGCACGCTACCACGACGGTGTGCTCGAACTCACACTGCCCAAGAAGTCGCGCTCGCGGCCGAGCGCTATCGCCATCCAGTGACCTGCTTGCGCGGCCACACGCCCCGCGTGCGGCCACTGCGCCCTTCGCGGCCTAGTTGCCGTAGCGGGCGGCGATGGGGTACCGCCAGTCCTTGCCGAACCCCCTCGGCGTGACCCGCGGCCCCACCGCCGCCTGCCGGCGCTTGTATTCGTTGAGGCGGATCAGGCGGACCACCCGGTCGACATCGGCCTGCGTGTAGCCGGCCGCGACGATGGCGTCAGGCGACTGGTTCTGCTCGACGTAGAGCGCCATGACCGCGTCCAGTACCTCATAGGGCGGCAGGTTGTCCTGGTCGGTCTGGTCGGGCTTGAGCTCGGCACTGGGCGGCCGCGTGATGATGCGCCGCGGGATCACATCGCCCTGCTGGTTGCGCCATTCGGCCAGCCGGTAGACCAGCGTCTTGGCGACATCGCGCAGCACCGCGTAGCCACCCGCCATGTCGCCGTACAAGGTAGCGTAGCCGACCGCCATCTCGCTCTTGTTGCCGGTGGTCAACACCAGACGCCCCGACTTGTTGGAGAGTGCCATGAGCAGGGTGCCGCGGCTGCGCGCCTGAAGGTTCTCCTCGGTGGTGTCGGGGGCCGCGCCCCGAAATGCCGGCTCGAGTGCGTGCTCGAACTGCGCGGTGATGTCGCCGATGGCGATCTCCTGATAGGCCACACCAAGCCGCGCCACCATGTCGCGCGAGTCGGTGACGCTGATGTTCGCGGTGTAGCGCGACGGCATCATCACCGCCTCGACCTTGTCGGCACCGAGCGCATCCACCGCGATGGCCAGCGTCACCGCCGAGTCGATGCCGCCGCTCAGGCCGAGCAGCACCCCGGGGAAACCGCACTTGCGAACATAGTCGCGCACCGCCAGCACCAATGCCTGCCACACCTGCGCCTCGAGGCAGCCGACCTCGGGCGCATCGCCTGCCGCGTCGGGGTCGATGACGGTGACCGACTCGGCGCAAGCCGGGAGCCGGTGCAGCACCCTGCCGTCGGCGGCCATGGCGACGCTGCCGCCGTCGAACACCAGTTCATCCTGACCACCGACAGCGTTGAGGTAGACCAGCGGCAGCCCGGTCTCGGCGACACGCTGACGCAGGACCGCCTCGCGCTGGCGCGGCTTGTCGAGGTGATAAGGCGATGCGTTGAGCACCAGCAGACGCCTTGCGCCGGCCAGCTTGAGGTCACTCGCAACATCGGGCTGCCAGATGTCCTCGCAGATGGCGACACCCACACGCTCACCGGCCACCTCCATCACCGTGGCGGCGCGTCCGGCGGCGAAGTAGCGCTTCTCGTCGAACACCTCGGCGTTGGGCAGATGCCGCTTGTGCGCGGTCACCTTGACCCGACCGGCCTCGAGCAGAGAGGCCGCGTTGAACAGCGCCCCACCCTGCCGATGCGGGTGGCCGAGCAGCATTGGCAGCGGCGTCTCGCGGGCGATCTGTGCGACACGCGCCTCGCAGGCATCAAGAAAGTGCTCGCGCAGCAGCAGGTCCTCGGGCGGGTAGCCAGTCAGCGCCAGTTCCGGCGTGAGCAGAAGGTCGGCGCCCTGCGCGGCGGCCTTGCGCGCGGCGGCGAGGATGCGGTCGGTGTTGCCGGCGAGGTCGCCGACCGTAGGGTCGATCTGGGCAAGGGCGATGCGCATGGTGTTGCCAGTGTAGCGAAGCCCGCCAAGAAGGCCGCTGCTGCCGCGCACACATCATGGCAAGTCATGACGACCGCGCACCAATTAGACGATGTCTTTGTTCAGACTGTGTTCTGGACACTTCTGAGACGCGCCATCAATACCCTGAGAGGGAGCCACCCGTGACAAAGACCGCTGCGCCAGTGCCGGAGCCGCGTTCCGGCGTGGCGGGAGATGAGCGCGCGGCCGGGGCGCTGCGGCTCGAACTGCTGACACATCTCGCCGACCTTCCAGCCCAGTGGGATGCGCTCGCCGGCGACTGCATCTGGCACGCGCGCGGCTTCCTCCAAGCCTTGGAGGCGAGTGGCAGCATCGGCCCTGGCACCGGCTGGGCGCCGCGCTTCCTGCTCGCATGGCATGGCGATGTGCTGGCAGGCGCGCTGCCGCTCTGGCTCAAGACGCATTCATACGGCGAGTACGTGTTCGACTGGGCGTGGGCGCGCGCCTACCAGCAACACGGCATGGCCTACTACCCCAAGCTGCTGGCCGCGATCCCCTTCACGCCGGTGACCGGGCCGCGCCTGCTCGCGCGCGACGCGTCAGTCGCACGCCTGTTGCTGGCGGCAGTAGAGACTTGGCTGGAAGCCGGCGAGGCCTCATCCGCGCACGTGTTGTTCCCCGCTGAAAGTGAGCAACCACTCTGGCATGACGCCGGCTACATGATGCGCGAGGGCGTGCAGTTCCACTGGCAGTCGCGCGGCGAGCACGACTTCGAGGCGCTGCTCATGAACCTGACGCGCGACAAACGCAAGCACATCCGGCAGGAGCGCCGGAAAGTGGCCGACGCTGGGGTGCGCTTCCGCATCGAGACCGGTGCCACCGCCAGCCGCAGCGACTGGGCGCTGTTCGCCGCCTGTTACGCGCTGACCTACGCCGAGCATCGCTCGACGCCGTACCTCAACGAGGAGTTCTTTGTGCGCTGGGCCGCGGCCTGCCCGGAGGTGCCGGTGCTGTTCATCGCCGAGGTCGACGGCGAACCGATCGCGGCGAGCCTGTGCGCGCGACAAGGCGATGTGCTGTACGGACGCTATTGGGGCGCGCTGGCACACATCCCCTGCCTGCACTTCGAGGCCTGCTACTACCAGCCGCTCGAATGGGGCATCGCCCATGGCATCCGCCGCTTCGAGGGCGGCGCGCAAGGTGAGCACAAGCAGGCACGCGCGCTGGAGCCGGTGGTGACGCGCTCGCTGCACCGCATCGCCGACCCGCGCTTCGCCAGCGCCATCGACGACTTTCTGCGTCGGGAACGCGCTGGATTGGCCGACTACGCGCTCGAGCTGCGGGGCCACTCTGCGTACAAGGACGGGACATCGCAAGGCGTTGGACAGTGGTCTGCCGACGCACCGGGTTGATCCCGCGCAGGCTTCTTGATCTGGCGCAAGACGGGCACTGCGCCCAGGCCGGACACTGCATGCGACATCGATAAGGTATTCATGGAGGAAACAGCGATGGGCACGCCACCGACCGAACGCCGTCAACCTCAGGCCGACCGCCGCCGGCGCGGCCGTCGCGCCAGCGATCACCGCGCAGTCACCGCCAAGTTCCCGCCGGCGTCACGTCACCTCGGGCAGCTCAAGGCAGCGTGTTCGCAGTGCTCGCTGCAGGAGCTGTGCCTGCCGGCGGGTGTCGACATGCTCGACCTCGCGCGCATCGACCAACTCACCCAGAAGCGCCAGCGCATCCTGCGCCATCAGACGCTCTACAAGGCCGGTGACCCCTTCCATTCCATCTATGCGGTGCGGGCCGGGTTCTTCAAGACCGAGGGCGGGATGGGCGACGGCCGCGACCAGATCACCGGCTTCCAGATGGCTGGCGAGCTGATCGGGCTCGATGGCATCAGCGCCGGGCGCCACGCCTGCTCGGCGGTGGCGCTCGAGGACAGCGAGGTCTGCATCATCCCGTTCAGCGAGATCGAGACGCTGGCACGCGCCGTGCCGGCGCTGCAGCGCAGCCTGCACCGGCTGATGAGCCGCGAGATGGTGCAAGACCGCCGCCTGCTCGCCCTGCTCGGCAACGGCACCGCCGAAGAGCGCATCACCGCCTTCCTGCTCGACCTCTCGGGGCGCTTGTCGCAGCGCGGCTACGCCGCCTCCGAGTTCGTACTGCGCATGACGCGCGAGGAGATCGGCCGACACCTCGGGCTGACGCTGGAAACAGTCAGCCGGACGCTTTTCGCGGCTCCAGCGGCAGGGCGCTATCCGCGTACAGCAACGGCTGGTGCGCATCGTCGACCCGCAAGCGCTGGCGGAGCGGGTACCGGCTTGATCGTGTGGCTGCAATAGAGGTCATCCCCGCAGTCGCTTGAGCGCCTGCAGAAGCGCCAGCAGGCCGGCATTGACCACGAACACGAGCGCAACATCGTGGCCATGCAGCGGCCCGAGACCGAGAGGACGCGCGGCGGCCGGCCAGAGAAGCGCTACAGCGAGAACGGTGGTGACGATCAAGGCGATGACGAACAGGGTGAGGTTGCCGGTCGGGGCGAAGGAGGCAAGACCCGCACCGAGCCGGCGATTGGCCGTCACCAACACAAAGATCGCCGCGACCAGCGTCACGAACACCAGACTGCGCGTCTCGTCGGGCGGCAGGTTGCGCTGTGCAGCCAGCGCGAGCATGGCGCAGCAGGCCGCCAAGGCAGACAGCCCTTGCAGCAGCGCAGTGATCAGGGCAGCGCGAGGCAGCAAGGGGTCGTCGGGAGCGCGCGGGTGCCGCGCCATGATGTCGGGCTCGCCCGGCTCCGCCTCAAAAGCCAGGGCACACAGTGGGTCGATCGCCATCTCCAAAAGCGCGATATGCAGGGGCCCGAGCAGCACCGGAAGGTCAAGCACGAGCGGCAGCAGCGCGAGCCCGGCCACCGGCACGTGAACGGCAAAGATGAACCGCACCGCCTTGCGCAAGTTGTCGCCGATGCGACGGCCGAGGCGGATGGCTGCGACCATCGCCGCAAAGTCATCGCCGAGCAGGACCAGCGATGCGGCCTCGCGGGCCACATCGCTGCCGCGCCCGCCCATCGCGATGCCGATGTCTGCGGCCTTGAGGGCGGGTGCGTCGTTGACGCCGTCACCGGTCATCGCGACCACGTGCCCCTGCGCCTGCAGCCCACGCACGATGCGCAGTTTCTGCTCGGGCCGGGTACGCGCACAGACCGTCGCAGTCGTCAGCTGCGCAGTCAAGGCCGCGTCATCGAGGTGGTCGATGTCTTCGCCGGTCAGCGGCAGAGTGGCGTTGGCCGGGCTCTCGATGCCCAGGCCGCCGTCACCTGAGAGCCCCGCCTCGCGCGCGATGGCGAGCGCCGTGCCGGGGTGATCACCGGTGATCATGAGCACGCGCAGACCAGCCGAGCGGCACTCGGCGATGGCCCGTGGCACATCCGCGCGCAGCGGGTCGGCCAGCGCGACGAGACCCAACAAGCGCAGAGGGGGTGGCGAGTCGAGCAGCGCCGCGGCGTCGGATGCGGCTGCCTGCGCCGATCCGGTCGCCGCGTCGGCCACGGCCAGCACCCGCAAGCCCCGTGCGGCCATCTCTGCGGCCACGCCGAGCGCGTCTCCGCGCGCCGCGGCATCCGCGTCACAGAGTGCCAGCACCGCCTCGGGAGCACCCTTGCAGACGATGCGGCGGATGTCGGCAAGCGTCCAGACGCGTAGCATGAGCGGCCGGCTGGCGCGCGGTCTCGCGCTACCGAGGGTCCAAAGTCCGCGTGGCAGGGCAGGCACCCGCTCGGCGAACGCCCGTTCCATCGGGTCGACCGGATGGTCGGCACTGGCGAGGCGACCGGCCTCTAGCAAAGGCGCGTCGTCGCCCCCCGGCGGGGTCCACGTCGCGACGATGCGCATGCGGTTCTCGGTCAGGGTACCGGTCTTGTCGACGCAAAGCACCGTGGCAGCGCCCAGCGTCTCGATCGCCGCCGCACGACGCGTCAGCACACCCACTCGCGAGATGCGCCAAGCGCCCATCGCGGTGAAGACGGTCAACACCACGGGCAGCTCTTCCGGCAGCATCGACATGCCCAAGGCGATGGCAGCGAGCAGGGCCCGCAACCAGTCGTCTCGGGCGAGCCCCTGCAGCACGAAGGCAAGCAGGCTGATGCCGATGCCGACGCTGCCCAATAATCGTGCCAACCGGGTGGTCTGGGCCTGCAAGCGCGGTGCCACCGCCTCGATGTCGCCGAGGCTGCGACCGATGCGACCGATGGCGCTGCGCTCGCCGGTGGCGACCACCCGCGCCAACCCCTCGCCGCGCACCAGCAGCGTGCCGCCGAGGATGCGGTTGACGGGCGATGCCCCTGTCTGCGGCATGGGACCCCGCTCCGGAGCGCCGGGTGGGCGGGCACCCCCCACATCGATGCAGCCGCCGGTCAGAGTGGTGCTCGCAATCCGATGCGGACGCTTGGCCACAGGCACCGACTCCCCGGTCAGCAGCGATTCGTCGGCCACCACCTCGTCACCCGTGAGCAGCACCGCATCGGCCGGCACGCGGTCACCCTCGGTGAGCAGCAACAGGTCGCCGCAGACCACCTCCCGCCCGGCGATGCGCTGTGCCTTGCCGTCGCGCACCACGCGCGCACGCGGACAGCTGATGTCACGCAGCGCCTCGAGTACACGCTCGCTGCGCTGCGCCTGCACCACCGTGATCACCACCGACAGACTGGCAAAGACCAGCAGCGCCGCCGCCTCCAGACGGTCACCGAGGATCAGGTAGACGCCCCCTGCCGCCAGCAGCAGCGCCAACATCGGCTCCCGCAAGACACCGAGCAATACCGCGAGCACACTGCGGCGCGAAGCCCGCGGCAGGTCGTTGGCACCGAAACGCGCCAGACGGTCCGCCGCTTCGGCAACGCTCAGGCCACGGAATTCGCTGTACTCGGACGACATCTGGCAATGCTCGGCCACGCCGCGCGAGATCGCGTTGACGCAGCGCCAACACCGGTGGCTGGCGGCGCGGTCGAGGACCCGCGAGTGCCCCCGCCATCCGTAGAATGCTCGCATGACCGCCGACCAGCACTGCTTCGCCCCCTGCCCGCGCGGCCTCGAACAGGTGCTCGCCGACGAACTGGCGACCCTCGGTGCCGAATCGATCGAGACGAAACCCGGCGGCGTGGCGTTCCGCGCGAGCATCGAGGTCGTGCTGCGCGCCAACCTCGAGAGTCGCTTCGCCAGCCGCATCCTGCTGCGTCTGCTGCACAAGGCTTACCGCAACGAGCACGACGTCTACAAGCTCGCGCGCGGCGTCGATTGGGAAGCCTGGTTCGACGTCGGCCAGACGATCAAGGTCGAGACCAACGGCATCCGCGCCCCGGTCAAGAGCCTCGAGTTCGTCTCGCTCAAGGTCAAGGACGCGGTCTGCGATGTCTTCCGCGATGCATGCGGCGAGCGCCCGAGCGTCAACACGCAACGCCCCGACCAGCGCATCCACGTCTTCCTCGACGACCAGACGGCGACGCTCTACCTCGACACCTCGGGCGAGGCGCTGTTCAAGCGCGGCTACCGGCGCGGCGCGGGCGAGGCGCCGCTGCGCGAGAACCTCGCTGCCGGGATCCTCAGGCTTGCCGGCTGGACACCGGACCGGTCCTTGTTCGACCCGATGTGCGGTTCGGGGACCTTTCTCACCGAAGCAGCGATGATGGCGATGGACCGCGCGCCCGGCCTCGGCCGCGAGTTCGCCTTCGAGCGCTTCGGCGGACTCGACCGCGCGCTGTGGACACGCCTGCGCGACGCCGCC
>DALYGT010000005.1:0-17129 GCA_031971375.1 Burkholderiales bacterium
ACACCCATCATGCTGCGCGCAGAGTCGGAGGGCATCACGCCCAAGCAGCTGATCGACCGCGTATGGCACCAGCACAAAGCCGACTTCGATGGCTTCCTGGTGAGTTTCGATCACTTCGGCAGCACCGACTGCGACGAGAACCGTGAGCTCGCACGAGACATCTACCGCAAGCTCAAGGCCAACGGCCTCATCGAACTGAGGTCGGTCGAGCAGTTCTACGACCCGGTCAAGCAGATGTTCCTGCCCGACCGCTTCGTCAAGGGCGAGTGCCCCAAGTGCAAGGCTGCCGACCAGTACGGCGACAGCTGCGAGAAGTGCGGTGCCACCTACAGCCCGACCGAGCTCAAGAACCCCTACTCCGCGGTGAGCGGCTCCAAGCCGGTGCGAAAGGCCTCCGAGCACCACTTCTTCAAGCTCTCCGACCCGCGTTGCGAGGCCTTTTTGCGCGAGTGGACGCAGGCCGCAGACCGCCTCCAGCCCGAGGCCCGCAACAAGATGCGGGAGTGGGTCGGTGAGCCGGGCGGCGAGTCCAAGCTCGGTGACTGGGACATCTCGCGCGACGCGCCCTACTTCGGCTTCGAGATCCCCGACGCGCCGGGCAAGTACTTCTACGTGTGGCTCGACGCGCCGGTCGGCTACTACGCCAGCTTCCAGCAGATCTGCGCCCGCGAGGTCCTTGACTTTGCGGAGTGGACGCGGCCCGGCAGCGCCACCGAGCAGTACCACTTCATCGGCAAGGACATCCTCTACTTTCACACCCTGTTCTGGCCGGCGATGCTGCACTTTGCCGGCTACCGCACGCCGACCAATGTCTTCGCGCACGGTTTCCTCACCGTCGATGGCGAGAAGATGAGCAAGTCGCGCGGGACCTTCATCACCGCCGCCAGCTACCTCCAGCAGGGCCTCGACCCGGAGTGGCTGCGCTACTACTTCGCCGCCAAGCTGAACAGCTCGCTCGAGGACATCGACCTCAAGCTCGAGGACTTCGTCGCCCGCGTCAACAGCGACCTGGTCGGCAAGTACGTCAACATCGCCAGCCGCTGCGCGGGCTTCCTCGCCAAGCGCTTCGAGGGCCGCATCGATGCCGCCGCGCTGGCTCACCCGCTGGTGGCCGAGCTGCGCAGCGCCGCCGACGAGATCGCCGCGCTTTACGAGGCGCGCGAGTTCGCCAAGGCGATGCGCCGCGTCATGGAGCTGGCCGATGCGGTCAACGTCTTCGTCGACAGCGAGAAGCCATGGGAGCTGGCCAAGCTCGAGGGCCGCGACGGCGACCTGCACCGCGTCTGCACGGTGGCGCTCGAATGCTTCCGCCTGCTCACCCTGTACCTCAAGCCGGTGCTGCCGGCGGTCGCGAGCAAGGTCGAGGCCTTCCTCGACGTACCGCCGCTGGCTTGGGCCGACGTCGGCCACGGGCTGGATGCCGCGCGCCCGGTCAAGGCCTACCAGCACCTGATGCAGCGCGTCGACAGCAAGCTGATCGACGCCCTCGTCGCCGCCAACCGGCAGACGCTGGAGCCCGCGACCGCCGCCAAACCCGCCAACGCCAAGGCCGCGTCCTCGACCCAGCCCGCCCCCTCACCCTCCGGAGCCGCCATGAGCGAGACCGCCACCCCCGACAACGCCCACATCGGCATCGACGACTTCGCCAAGGTCGACCTGCGCATCGCGCGCATCGCCAAGGCCGAACACGTGGAGGGCGCCGACAAGCTGCTGCGCCTGCAACTCGACTTGGGCGCCATGGGCACGCGTCAGGTCTTTGCCGGCATCAAGAGCGCCTACGCGCCCGAGGCGCTGGAGGGTCGGCTGACGGTGATGGTGGCGAATCTGGCGCCACGCAAGATGAAGTTCGGCATCTCCGAGGGCATGGTGCTCGCCGCGTCGGACGAGACCGGCGGCGTCGCCGGGCTCTTCATCCTCTCGCCTGACTCGGGCGCGCAACCCGGGATGAAGGTGCGCTGAGCCGGACGGCCGGGCGGGCGGCGGTGGGACCAGCGCGGCCAACCCAAGAACTGGAATCCTTATTGATTTCGCGCGCGGTTGAACGCGGGCGATGGGGCCCAGTCCAACACTACAGTGTCCTCATCAAGGAGGGGTCAGACATGGTGTCCGCCGATCTCATCGCCTATCTGCTGCCCCTCGCCGCCAAGCTGTCCGGCTATCCGGCGATCCCCGCGCAGGACCTGCCGCCCATCCGGCAGTTGCCGCCCGCGCAGATCAGCCGCGAGATCTGCCCCGAGGACGCCAGCCACTGCGAGGGCATGGTCGCCATCTTCGATTCCGACCGCTACCAGATCCTCATCCGCGACAACCTCGACCTCGACAACCCGAGCGACAACAGCTTCCTGCTGCACGAGCTGGTGCACGTCTTGCAGTTCAAGGCCAAGGGGGAGGAGATCTTTGCCGACTGCCCGACGACCATGAAGACCGAGACCGAAGCCTACCGGGTGCAGAACCACTACCTCGGCATGGAGGGTCAGTTCCTGCGGGTCGGCGACGCGCTCGCCTTCATGACCTGCGCCGGCAAGCAGGACACCTTCTTCACCCGCGAGGTGATGATCGAGCCGACGTTCAAGAAGTAGAGGTGGCCCAGTCGCGCGGCACCAAGTAGCGCTCGTAGAGCTTCGCCTCTAGCGAACCGGGCTCGGGCGCCCAGTCGTAGCGCCACTTCACGATCGGCGGCATCGACATCAGGATCGACTCGGTGCGCCCACCCGACTGCAGGCCGAACAGCGTGCCGCGGTCGAACACCAGATTGAACTCGACGTAGCGCCCACGACGGTAGGCCTGGAAGTCGCGCTCGCGCTCGCCGTAGGGCAGGTCTTTGCGCCGCTCGAGGATGGGCGCGTAGGCGGTGAGGAAGTGGTCGCCGACGCTGCGCATCAGCGCGAAGGCGCGCTCGAAATCGATCTCACCTTGGGCGCCGAGGTCATCGAAGAACACACCGCCCACGCCACGCGGCTCGCCGCGGTGCTTGAGGAAGAAGTACTCGTCGCACCAGGTCTTGAAGCGCGGGTGATACTCGGCGCCGAACGGATCGAGCGCGGCCTGGCACTCGCGGTGGAAGTGCGCCGCGTCCTCGTCGAAGCCGTAGTACGGCGTGAGATCCATGCCACCACCGAACCACCAGATCGGCTGATCTACACGGGCTACGCCTTCGCCGACGTCTGCGTCCGCTCCTCGACGTACACCCTCGTACGCCTGCGTCGCGGACTTGCCGTCGGCTTGGCTCGCTCCGTGAAAATCAGCCGACGACATGCCCTTCGGGTAGGCGACGAAGAATCGCACATTCATGTGCACGGTCGGCGCGTAGGGGTTGCGCGGGTGCAGCACCAGCGACACGCCCATCGCCTCCCACGGTCGGCCGGCGAGTTCGGGCCGGTGCGCGCTGGCCGAGGGCGGCAGCTTGGCGCCCAGCACGTGCGAGAAGTTGACGCCGCCGCGCTCCAGCACATTGCCCTCCTCGACCAGGCGGCTGATGCCGCCGCCACCCTCGGGCCGCTGCCAGCTGTCGGTGCGGAAGGCCTTGCCGTCGATCGCCTGCATGCGGTCGATGATGCGGTCCTGAAGGCCGGTGAGGTAGTCGTAGACGGCGCGGGTGTCCATGGGCGCTCCTGCTTCCTGATCATTGATCGGCGCGGGCGAATCAGCCGCGACGCCGGAGGGAGGCGGGACGCACCGGATCGGCGCGTCGACCCCAACTGTCAGGCGAAGTTTACTCTTTGCTGAGCGCGCGGTGCCCGATGTCCCGGCGCATCTGCCGGCCATCGAAAGTGATCTGCTCGGCGCCGGCGTAGGCGCGCCGGGCCGCGTCGAGCAGGTCGTCGCCCAAGGCGGTGACGGTCAGCACGCGGCCGCCGCTGGTGCGCAGAAGACCGTCCTCGCCGAGCGCGGTGCCGGCGTGGAACACGTGCACATAGGCGGAATCGGCGGGCAGGCTGTCGATGACATCACCCTTGCGCGGCGACTCCGGGTAGCCGGCCGCCGCCAGCACTACGCCGAGCGCGGGCCGCGGGTCCCACTCGGGAAAGGCCTCGTCGAGCGAACCGTGCGCCGCGTGCAGCATCAGCGCGGCGAAGTCACCGCTGTACCGCATCAGGATCGGCTGCGTCTCGGGGTCGCCCATGCGGCAGTTGAACTCGAGCACGCCGATGCGACCGTCGTCACCGATCATCAGGCCGGCGTAGAGGAAGCCGCCGAAGGGGGTGCCCTCCTCGACCATGCCGCGCAAGGCGGGGCGGATCACCTCGTCCATGGCGCGCTGGTGGATCTCCGACGTGACCACCGGGGCCGGCGAGTAGGCGCCCATGCCACCGGTGTTGGGGCCCTCGTCGCCGTCCTTGAGCCGCTTGTGGTCCTGGCTCGACGCGAAGGCGATCACCTGCTCGCCGTGTGCGACGACAATGAAGCTGGCCTCCTCGCCGCTCAGGAAGCCCTCGATCACCACGCGCGCGCCGGCGCTGCCGAGGCTGTTGCCCTCGAGCATGGCGTCGATCGCGGCGTGCGCCTCGGTGGTGGTCTGCGCCACCACCACGCCCTTGCCGGCGGCGAGACCATCGGCCTTGACCACGATGGGGGCGCCCTGCGCGTCGACGTAGCGGTGTGCTTCGGCCGCGTCGGTGAAGGTCGCGTACGGCGCGGTGGGGATGCCGTGCCGGGTCATGAAGGCCTTGGCGAAGTCCTTGGAGCTCTCGAGTTGCGCCGCGGCGCGGGTCGGCCCGACGACCGCATAACCGGCGGCGCGGAACGTATCCACCAGCCCGTCGGCGAGCGGGTTCTCGGGGCCGACCACGGTGAGGTCGACCTCCTCGCGCTGGGCCAGGCCCAGCCACTGGCCGACGTTGCCGCCGGGCGCGTTGCGGCAGCCCGGCTCGCGCGCGGTGCCGCCGTTGCCGGGGCTGACCACCACCTCGTCGACCTGCGGCGACTGCGCCAGCTTCCAGGCCAGCGCATGTTCGCGCGCGCCGCTGCCAATGACGAGGACTTTCATATCAGTGCCTGAAATGCCGGAAGCCAGTGAACACCATGGCGATGCCGTGCTCATCCGCGGCGGCGATGACCTCGGCGTCACGCTGCGAGCCACCCGGCTGGATCACCGCCTTGGCGCCAGCTTCGGCCAGCACGTCCAGGCCGTCGCGGAAGGGGAAGAAGGCGTCCGAGGCGACCACCGACCCGGCCACCGTCAGTCCGGCGTTCTCGGCCTTGATGCGGGCGATGCGCGTCGAGTCGACGCGGCTCATCTGGCCCGCGCCCACGCCCACCGTCTGGCCATCCTTGCAGTAGACGATGGCGTTCGACTTGACGAACCGTGCCACCGTCCAGGCAAAGCGCAGGTCGGCCATCTCCGCAGCGGTGGGCTGACGCTCGGTGACCACACGCAGCGCATCGTCCGCCGCGGTGTGCAGATCGCGCGTCTGCACCAGCAGGCCGCCGCCGACGCGCTTGAGATCCAATACGGTGTCGGTGTCTGCCGGATGCTGGCAAGCGTCGCCGAGCGCACACTGCAGTACGCGCACATTGGCCTTGGCGGCGAGCAGCGCCAGCGCAGCCGCCGTGTAGGCAGGCGCGATCAGCACCTCCATGAACTGCTTGCTCACGCCCTCTGCCGTGGCAGCGTCGACCTCGCGGTTGAAGGCGATGATGCCGCCAAAGGCCGACGTGGGGTCGGTGGCGAAGGCGCGCTGGTAGGCCCGCAGCGGCGTGTCGCCGAGCGCCACACCGCAGGGGTTGGCGTGCTTGACGATGACGCAGGCGCCGGTGGCGAAGGCCTTGACGCACTCCCACGCGGCGTCGGCGTCGGCGATGTTGTTGTAGCTGAGTTCCTTGCCCTGCAATTGCACCGCGCCGGCGATGCCGCCCGAGCCCGCCAGCGGGTCGCGGTAGAAGGCCGCGGCCTGGTGCGGGTTCTCGCCGTAGCGCAGGCTCTGCAGCCGGTCGAAGCCGAGCTGCAGGCGCTCGGGGAACTCCTCGGCAGCCGCGTCCGGCGCGCGACTCGAGAGCCAGTTGGCGACCATGCCGTCGTAGCGCGCGGTGTGGGTGAAGGCCTTGACCGCAAGGCGGTAGCGCGTGGCCGCGCCCAGTGCCCCCCTCTCGCGCAACTCATCCAGCACCGAGGCGTAGTCGTCGGGGTCGGTGACGATACCGACGCCGCCGGCCTCACCGCCATGATTCTTGGCCGCCGCGCGGACCATGGCCGGGCCACCGATGTCGATGTTCTCGATGGCCTCATCCATGCTGCAGCCGAGCCGCGCGACTGTCTGCGCGAACGGGTAGAGGTTGACGGCGACGATGTCGATCGGCGGGATGCCGTGCTCGGCAAGCGTCGCCATGTGCTCGGGCAGGTCGCGCCGGGCAAGGATGCCGCCGTGTACACGCGGGTGCAGCGTCTTGACGCGACCGTCGAGCATCTCCGGCGAGCCGGTGTGCTCGGCAACATCGGTGACGGCCAGACCCGCCTCGCGCAGCGCCGCGGCAGTGCCGCCAGTGGAGAGCAGCCTGAACCCGAGCCCGGCGAGCGCGCGCCCAAAATCGACGATGCCGCGCTTGTCCGAGACGCTCAGCAGCGCGAAGCGGGTCATGCGGGAACCGTCACAGATGGGGCACGCATCAAGATTCGCGACCTCGGGCCCGCAAAAGCTGCCATCCCTCTGTGCGCCGTCACTGATCCAGGCCGAAGTGCACGAGCCGCTTGTGCAAGGTGTTGCGGCTCATGCCGAGGATCTGCGCAGCGTGCGTCTGGTTGCCGCGCGCGTGGCGCATCACCACCTCGAGCATCGGTTTCTCCACCGCGTCGAGGACCATCTGGTGGACCTCGTGTGGCGGCTGGCCATCGAGGTGCTGGAAATACTCCTCGAGTGCCTGACGTACACAGCGGCTGATGGACGATTCGCTCACGGCAGACTCACGCTTCTCTGGTCACGCGGCGAGGACGACCGCTTCAGCGGCCTCGGCGTCGCTGGTGTCTTCGTCGTAGACCAACCGTTCGGCGACGTGGCCGAGACCGGCAAAGAACTGATCGATGGCGGCGCGCTGCTCGGCCACCGTCTCGAGCTGGTTCATGGCGTGGCGGAAATGCGCCGAGCCGACCAGGCCCTTGGTGTACCAGCTGATGTGCTTGCGCGCCACGCGCAAGCCGCGCTCGATGCCGTAGAAGCCGTAGAGGTCCTCGATGTGCGCGATCATGACGCTATGGATCTCGTCGACGCGCGGCGGCGGCAGGACCCCGCCGGTCTTCAGGAAATGCTCGATCTCGCGGAAGATCCATGGCCGCCCTTGCGCGGCGCGACCGATCATCACGCCATCGGCGCCGGTGTGGTCGAGCACGAACTTGGCTTTTTGCGGGCTGGTGATGTCGCCGTTGGCGATCACCGGGATGCCGCGCTCGCCCTTGACCCGCTTGATGGTGTCGTACTCGGCATCGCCCATGTACTGGTCGGCGCGGGTGCGGCCATGGATGGCGATGAGCTGGATCCCCGATTCCTCGGCGATGCGCGCGATGGTCGGTGCGTTCTTGTTCTCGCGGTTCCAGCCGGTGCGGAACTTGAGCGTGACCGGCACCTCGGGCACGGCATTGACCACGGCTTCGAGGATGCGGCCGACCAGTGGCTCGTCCTGCATCAGCGCGCTGCCGGCCATTACGTTGCAGACCTTCTTGGCCGGGCAACCCATGTTGATGTCGATGATCTGCGCGCCTTGGTCCACATTGAAGCGCGCGGCCTCGGCCAGCATGGCCGGGTCGGCGCCGGCGATCTGCACCGAGATCGGGTCGACCTCGCCGGTATGGTCGGCGCGGCGGCGGGTCTTCTCGGAGCCATAGAGCAGCGAGTTGGAGGTGACCATCTCGCTCACCGCGACACCAGCGCCCAGCGTCTTGCACAGTTGCCGGAACGGCCGGTCGGTCACACCCGCCATGGGTGCGACGAACAAGTTGTTTCGGAGAATGTGCTTGCCGATCTGCATGGGGTAGCTGAGCGCGCCAAGGACCGCGGCCCGGAAAGGCCACACGGGTAGAAGGGGATGGATTCTACGTTCGGGCGTCAGCCGGCGGAAGTGTCATTTGCGTGTCTTGATGGCAGGAGATGCTGCATAGTTTTGCTTCTGCGCGGTGGCCGGACACCGCGCCGAGCTCTGTCACCGCCGGAATGTGCGTCAGGGCATCAGAGGTGCAAGCCAAACACGCTGCGCGCCAACAGGGCCCGCCGTGCGCCCGGGACGATGTCGAGCGCCGCCAGACCAATCCCGCGCAGAGTCCGCACCGCACCGCTGCGCAGGCTGGCGATGCGCAGCAGACCATCGGTGTAAGCGACGCCACCCCACTGGTCGCCGCGACGACTGCGCGCGTAAGCCGCCAACATTGCCGGCGAGCCGATCTCGCCCTGCGCGGCGTCCGACAGTTGTGCGGCGAGCGCAGCGGCATCGCGCAAACCGAGGTTGAAGCCTTGTCCGGCGATCGGGTGCAGGGTCTGCGCAGCGTTGCCGATCACCACCAGTCGCGGTCCGGTGCGCGGCCGCGCCACCGCCAATGTGGTGCGCCGCTTGGCGCGCGCGTCGATCTGCAGCACGCGACCCAGACGTGGCCCCACAGCAGCACAGATGGCGTCGCCGAGCGCCGCGTCGTCGAGCGCCATCAGCGCCTCGACGCGCTGCGGCGGCAGGCTCCAGACCAGCGTGTGGCACAGCGTGCCATCGACCGCGCGCGGCAGGATCGCCATCGGTCCTTCGGGCGTGAAGCGCTCCCACGCCCAGCCAGCGGGCGCATGCTCAAAGCGCAGATCGACCAGCAGCGCCTCGTGTGGATACTCGCGGGCCCGCCGGCGGATGCCCGGCCAGTCGCCCTGCCCGTCGGCCACCACCACCAGCCGCGCGGCGATGTCAGCAGCGCCCTCGGCGGTCTCAACATGAACGGTCGCCGGTGCATCGGCAGCCACTGGCGCATCGACGCCGGTCACCCGCACGCCGGTGTGCAGTGCGGCCCCGACCACCTCGCGCAGGGCGACGGCGAGGTCGCTGTAGCGAACCGTGAAGCCGAGCGCCGGCAGGCCGGCCGTGGTGGCATCGAGCGTCGTGCTGCCCGGACGTCCCGCTTCGGAGACATGGACGTGCAGCATCGGCGTCGCCGTCAGCGACTCCCAGACGCCGAGGTCGGCGAGCGTCTGCCGACTCGACCAGGCGATGGCGAGCGCTCGCGGATCGGGTGTTACGGCGGTCGAAGCCTCGAGCACCGCGACATCGACGCCGGCGCGCGCGAGCAACGCCGCGCAGGCGCAGCCGACCGGCCCGCCGCCGACGATCGCAACATCCACCGACGGGATCATCAGCGCTCGCCCATCAGCGCCTCGATGTCGGCGACCGACTTGGGCGCCGCCGCGGTGAGGTTCTCGTGGCCATCGGCGGTCACCAGCGCGTCGTCCTCGATGCGGATGCCGATGTTGTGGAAGCGCGCGTCGACATCGTCCGCTGGACGGATGTAGCAACCCGGCTCGATGGTCAGCACCATGCCTGGCACCAGCGGCCGCCATTCGCCGGCAAGCTTGTAGTCGCCCGCGTCGTGCACGTCGAGGCCGAGCCAGTGGCCGGTGCGATGCATGTAGAAGCGGCTGTAGGCCTTGCTCTCGAGTACGCCGTCGAGCGAGCCCTGCAGCAGGCCGAGGTCGATGAAGCCTTGGGCCAGCACCTTCACGGCAGCGTCGTGCGGCTCGTTCCAGTGGCGGCCGGGCGCGGTGGCGGCAAAGGCCGCGGCCTGCGCCGCCAGCACCAGCTCATAGCAGTCGCGCTGCGGCCCGGAGAAGCAGCCGCTCACGGGGAAGGTGCGGGTGATGTCGCTGGCGTAGCCGTCGACCTCGCAGCCGGCGTCGATCAACAGCAGGTCGCCGTCCTGGCACACCGCGCTGTCGGCGCGGTAGTGCAGCACGCAGGCGTTGGCACCGGTGGCGACGATGCTGCCGTAGGCCGGGCTCTGCGCGCCGCCCATGCGGAACTCGTGCAGCAACTCGGCCTCGACCTGGAACTCGCGCACGCCCGGGCGGGTGAAGCGCATTGCACGCGCGTGGGCGCGGCACGAGATGGCAGCGGCACGGCGCATGGTCGCCAGTTCGGCGGCGTCCTTGACCAGACGCATCTCGTCGAGCGGCACCCGCACGTCGCGCACCGCGCCGGGTGCGGCGACACCGGTACGCACCAGTCCACGCACCGCATTCAGCCAGCCATTCAGGCGCGCGTCCCACGCAGCATCGTGGCCGAGCGAGAACCAGACCGCGTCCTGGTCGGCCATCAACTTCGGCAGAAGCTCATCGAGCGCGGCAAGGTCGTGGGCCTCATCGAAACCGAACCTGTCTCGCGCGACATCCGGCCCGAACCGGTAGCCGTCCCAGATCTCGCGCGTCTCGTCCTTGGGCAGGCAGAACAGGATGCTGCGCGGCTGCGCACCGGCAACCAGAACCAGCACCGCGTCGGGCTCGGTGAAGCCGGTCAGGTAGTAGAAATAGCTGTCGAAACGGAAGGGGAAGTGGGCGTCGCGGTTGCGCGCGACTTCGCCGCCGGTCGGGATGACCGCCACGCCAGAGCCCATGCGCTGCAGGAGCGCACGTCGACGCGCAGCGAATGGCGCAGCATCAAAGGCCGGGATGTCGATGACCGGGGCCTCGGCGGTGGCCGGGATGTGTTCGAATTTCATGCACCGCACTTTAGCAGGCGGGCGCTTCTTCACCTCGGAGCCGACACAACCTCGGAGCCGACACACTCGTGACGGACACACTGGCGTCGACGTGCGGAAGGACCCGCCGCCCACCAGACCGTGACCGCACGATGCCGCCTCGCCACCCGTGCGCCGCCCAGCGACCGCTGATGAGCGCCCGCAAAGCCACGGCGAGGCATCGGTTTCGCAAGCCGGATGCGCTAGTCTTGCGACATCTGAAACGCAGTCCCTGAAGCAATCTCAGTCTCCTGGAGTAAAGGTCCACGCCATGCCAACCCGCATCACGAGCCCACAGACGATCCGATCCTGCATCGACCGGCACGTTCGCATGTCACGCTTCGCCCTCCTTGTGGGCGTCGTGCTGGCCAGCCTTACCGGCCTTGCCAACGCCGACGACTGGTCGCTGCACGGCCATGACCTCGGCGGCAAGCGCTTCTCGCCGCTGTCGCAAGTCAACCGCGACACGGTCGCCAACCTGCAGCCGGCCTGGACCGCCCACACGGGGGTCAAGGCAACCTTCCAGGCCACACCGATCGTCGTCGACGGGGTCATGTATGTCTCTCTGCCGGGCTCGCACGTGCTCGCGCTCGACGCCCGCACCGGCGCCGAAAAGTGGCGCTACACCCACACGCTGCGCTGGAAGCGGCTGTGTTGCGGCCCAGCCAACCGCGGCGTCGCGGTGGCCGATGGCAAGGTCTACGTCGGCAGTGTGGACGGGCGTCTGGTGGCGCTCGACGCCGCCACCGGCAAAGTGGTGTGGGACGTGTCGGTCGCCACCTACGAGGGTCAGCGCGAAGAGACCGCGCAACTCTCGGCAGACGACCCGTTGGCCAAGGTCGGCGACGTCGGCGCGACCGGCGTCGGCATCGCCATGGCACCGATGGTCTACAAGGGCAAGGTCCTGGTCGGCATCAACGGCGTCGGCTACGGCCTGCACCCGGACGCTGGCCTCTCCGTGGTGGGCGTCAGCGGCAAATACGGCCAGTCCGGTTTCCTCGCGGCCTTCGACGCCGCGAGCGGCAGCAAGCTCTGGCAGTTCGATATCACCCAGCAGGGCTGGGAAGGCAAGTTCGCGGCCGTGACCGACTACGGCGTCCCACTCAACCGGGACATCGCCCGCGAGAAGGCCGCCGCAGCGAGCCACGCCGACAGTTGGCGCTACGGCGGCGGCTCGATCTGGGCGACGCCGACCCTCGACGCAGCGCGCGGCTGGCTCGCCTTCGGCAGCGGCAACCCTTCGCCGCAGATGGCCGACGCCTCGCGCCCCGGCGACAACCTGCACACGTCCTCTTTGATCGTTCTCGACCTCGAGACCGGCAAGCGTGTCTGGCACTACCAGCAGGTGCCGCACGACCGCTGGGGCTACGACGTCGCCAGCCCGGCGGTGATGTTCGACCTCAAGAGCGGCGGCAAGACCGTCCCTGCCATCGCCCACGCCAGCAAGATGGGCTGGGTGTTCGTGCACGAGCGCGAGACCGGCACGCTGTTGGTCAAGTCAGACGCCTTTGTGCCGCAGATGAACCTCTTCTCGCCGCCCGCACCCGGCGAGGGCGTTCTGGTCGCGCCGGGCATCGCTGGTGGCGCCAACTGGTCGCCAACCGCGATCGACGAGTCGCAGCAGCTGATGTACGTCGCCGCGCTGCACCTGCCGACGCGCTACATCGCCAACACCGCCAAGCGCGAAGATGGCAGCGTGATCGAATATGCATCGACGCAGGAGGGCAAGGAGCGCTCGGGCACGCTGAGCGCGGTTGACCTTGAATCGGGCAAGATCCGTTGGCAGGTGCGAACCTCCGAGCCACTGCTCGGCGGCGTCCTCGCCACCGCCGGCGGACTGGTCTTCAGCGGCATCGGCGAGCAGCGCATCGGTGCTTTCGACAGCAGCAGCGGCGCGCAACTCTGGAGCGCCAAGGTCGACGCCGGCGTCAACGCCCCGCCGATCACCTACAGCATCGACGGGCGCCAGTACATCGCCGTCGCGGCGGGCGGCAACTCGCTGTTCGGGTTCCCGTTCGGCGATAGCATCGCCGTATTCGCGTTGCCGGAGTAGCGGCTACTCGTCAGGATCAGCGGCGCAACTCGCGGTCGAGTTGCGCCAAGCGCTCCGGTGTGCCGATATCGTGCCAGCGACCCTCGTGGCGGCGCCCGCCAACGCGCCCATCATGCATCGCCGCGACCAGCAGCGGCGCCAGCTTGGAAGGCCGGCAAGGCAGCGTGGCGGCAAACAATTCCGGCCTGTAGACGCCGATGCCGGAAAAGGTCAGCGTGACCGGGTCGGCGCCACCCGGAAGACCCGCAGCATCTTTCGGCGATACCCGACCTTCGGCCAGACAGAAATCCCCGCCAGGATGCTGCGGCGGGTTGGGCACCAGCACAAGCTGTGCAAGGTCCTCGTCAGCCAAGGCCAATTCGCCGAAGTCGACATCGCACCAGATGTCGCCGTTGACCACCAGGAACGGTTCGCCGTCGGGCGCGAGCAGGTTCGGCCTCGTCACACCCGGACCGTCGACCATGCCGTCTCCCAGTGCCGAGCGGATGCCGCCGGCCGTCTCCCAGGCACCGGGCGGTTCGGCTGAATAGCTGATCCGTGCGCCCCACGCGCCGCCATCCCCGAGCGCCTCGACGATCTGCCCACCCAGATGCGCATGGTTGACGACAATGTCGCGCAGGCCCGCCGCGACCAGCCGCTCGATGTGCCAGACGATCAGTGGCTTGCCGCCGACCGGCAACAAGGGCTTGGGCGTGTGGTCGGTCAGCGGTCGCATGCGCTCGCCGCGGCCGGCGGCGAGGATCATGGCGCGGCGCGGCTGCCCTGGGCTGGTCAGCGAAGCGCAGCGCACGGATCGCCTCAAAAGGTCAGCCCGGTCTGCACGCCGTCTCCAGCGAGGCGGTCGAGCAGTTTGGCGAGCGGCTTGAGCTCGTTGTAGCGGCGCGCCGCCAAGTGCAGGTAGTTGAACACCGCGGGCATGTCCTTGAGGTAGCCGTCCTTGCCGTCGCGGTGGTACAGCCGGGCGAAGATGCCGAGCACCTTGAGCTGGCGCTGCACACCCATCCATTCAAAGTCACGCCAGAAATCCGAAAAATCCGCCGCCACCGGCAGCGAGGCCTTGCGCGCCAGTTCCCAATAGCGGATCGCCCAGTCGAGCTGCTCGGCTTCCGGCCAGACGATGTAGGCATCGCGCAGCAGCGAGACGAGGTCGTAGGTGACCGGGCCGTAGACCGCGTCCTGGAAGTCGAGCACACCCGGCGCCGGATCGCTCGCCATCAGGTTGCGGCTGTGCCAGTCGCGGTGAACGAAGACCGGTGGCTGGGCCGCGGTGCGTGAGGCCACCAGCTGGTAGACATCCTCCAGCGCCTCGGCCTCGGCCGGCGAGGGCTCGAACTGCAAATGACGAGCCAGATACCATTCGGGGAACAGCCGCACCTCGCGCTCAAGCAGTGCGGTGTCATAGTCAGGGAACACCCCGGGCCGCGAGGCCTGCTGCAGCTTGACCAGTTCGGCGTTGGCCGCGCGGTAGTAGCCATCAGCATTCGCCGGTGTCAGCACATCGAGATAGGTCTTCCGACCGAGATCGTCGAGCAGCAGAAAGCCGCATCGCAGATCCTCCGCAATAACCTCCGGCACACGTACGCCAGCTTCGCCGAAGACCCGGGCAGCATGCACGAACGGCCGGCAATCCTCCTGCGGCGGCGGCGCGTCCATGGCAATGAGCGAACGCCCGTCAGCGTCGGTGAGGCGAAAATAGCGGCGGAAGCTGGCGTCGGCCGAGGCCGGCTCGATGGTCATATCCCGCGCCTCGGGGAGACCATGCAGCCATTCCGCCAGGGCATCCAAACGCGCGTCGGAGGCGCCGTCTGCCGGCCGCTGTGGGGAGGGGGGTGTTAACATCCTGACATCTTAAGGCACTGCTAAGTGCTGGCGCAGGCGGCAGCCTTGCCGGCCAAGCCGTCCGGGGCAGACCCGCGCTCGTGATCCCTCATCCCATCTCTCTTCTGCTGGCGGTAGTCTTGGCGTCCGTCGCAGGCAGGGTCGCGGCCGAGCGCCTCGAGCCTTTCTCGGTCGACCCAAGTCTTCTCGGCGGACCTGCAAGCAGCCCGCCCGCGCCTGCGCCCTCCGGGGCGGTCACCGCCGACACACCGGCAGCCCGACCAACGCCCACAGGCAAGCCGCAAGGCCAAGTCGCGGCGACGCCCAAGCGCGCAGCCCCTGTCACCGCCACAGACACACCGCCGGAGACCTCCCCCACGCGAGCGGGACCGGCCTCCACCGCGATGCCGACGAGCAAGCAGGGAGACACGCCAACCACCTCGCGCCTCCCGCCTGCAGCAACGCCCACCGACGACTCGTCAGAAAAGGTCGGCACTGAGGCGGGCCGGGTGGCGATGCCAGCTGCCGACCATCAGACCCCGTCAGCAGTCGCAGCAGACAAGGCGCGTCCAGCGGACACAGACAGCGCGTCGCTGATGACCCCACCGAGGGACGACCCGGACTATCGGCCGATGCCGCAGACGCCCGAGAGCCAGCGGGAGTGGACTGGCGCCAGCCACGAGGCGCGCAAGCTGCGCGCAGCCACACCCAACCCGCGCGGACTTCCGGTCGAGGCCGAAGCCGCGCCGCTGCGCCAAGGGGGGCCCACTGGGCCGACCCGGCCCGCGGCACTGACGCCGACCACACGACCGGTCGCCCGCCGCACCGACCCGGTGCGCGCTGAGACGCCGGCCTCTCAGCCTGCGGTGGCGCCTGCCGCCCGCACCAGCCTCCGCGGCATGGAGCCTTTCGAGGTCGACCCGGCGCTGATCGGCGGCGGTCTGACCGCGAGCAACGCCCGGACAGAAGCGCTTACGCTCGCACCTGCCGCTCAAACCGCGAGTGGATCCCAAGGCGCAGCCCCGCCCGAACCGGCACCCGGTGCGGTCACCGCGGTAGCCACGCCCGCAGCACCTGCGCCCACCCCACCCGCGACCCCGGCGCCTGTCGCAACCACACCCTCACCCGTGGCTGCCGCGGGACCGAACACGCTCGCAGCTTTACCCCCTTTGCCCAAGGACGGCCGAGCGATCTCGGCGCCGCCCCCTCTCACCAACCCGGGCGACGACAACCTCGAGGTCGAGGCGGACCGCATCGACGGTACTGTCGACCAGGTCATCACCGCCACCGGCCAGGCCTATGTGCGCAAGGGTTGGGACGAACTCTTCGGCGATGTGCTGAGGTGGAACGTCGCCACCAACCAAGCCAGCGGCGAAGGGAACGTCGTCAAGCGCGACCGGGACAGCGAAGTGACCGGCACGCGTTTCACCTACGACCAGGCCACCAGCACCGGGAAGGTCGACGATGCCAGCTTCAGCATCACCTCGGCGGACGGCAAGGGTATGGCTGGAAGCCTCACGTTCGACGGCCCGGGTCGCTACGCTGGCCGCGAAGATGTCCGCTACACCACATGCGACTTCAACGACCCGGACTGGCTGCTCAAGGCCGACAGCGTCGAGATCGACGAGAACGCCAATGAGGGTGTGGCGCACGGCGCCCGCATCCTCGCCGGCGGCAAGATCCCGTTGTTGTATCTGCCAAAGCTCGAGTTCGCCCTCACATCCGAGCGCAAGAGCGGTTTCCTGACGCCCTCGGTGAGCATCACCACGCGGACTGGACCGCAGCTGTTCGTGCCGTACTACTGGAACATCGCCACGAATATGGACGCGACCATCACGCCGCGTTACATGTCCAAGCGAGGCCTGCAGATCGGTGGCGAGTTCCGCTACCTCGAATCGGATTTCGCCGGTCGCCTGCGCGGTGAGTACATGCCCACAGATGATGTGCTCGGCAAGCAGCGTTGGGCGATCGCGCTGGCACACCTGCATCAGGTCGACGATCGGACGGCGGCTTACATCAACTACGAAGCAGTGTCTGACGACGCCTATTTCCGCGACCTCACCAATCGCCTCGGCAACCCGTCCTCGCTCGGCAATCTCGGCTCCGGCCTCGCCGGACTCGACTTCATGCGCGGGGGGGCGGGGGCCACCTGGGGGAGCGGCTCGGGCTCAGGCGGGGGCTTGCTGGGTGGTACCGCGACGCGGTTGCTGCCGCAGTCGGCCGGGATCAACTATTCGGGCGACGGTTGGGATTTGACAGCAAAAATCCGCAGCTTCCAGCTCCTACAGGATCCCTCGAAACCCATCACCCAGCCTTATCAGGCTTTGCCGAGCGTGACCTTCACCGGCAACCGTCTGATCGCCGGCCTCACCGACGTCAAGCTGGACGCCAATTTCTCGTCGTTCTCACTCCGCTACCTCGAGGCGCTCCCGGTGACCCGCCGTGAGGGCGAACGGCTCGTCCTCAACCCGTCGATCAGCATCCCGATCCGTAGCCTCTGGGGATACATCGAGCCCCGCGCGACGCTGCACGCCTGCTACTACTCACTCGACCCCCTCCCGGGTGCGCCCG
>DALYGT010000006.1:0-1384 GCA_031971375.1 Burkholderiales bacterium
TCGCCCGGGCCGACGTCGCGCGTCAGCTCCTTGTAGTCGAGGCCGACACGGGTCTGGTCACCGAGTTCGCAGTCGGCATCAAGGATGAAGCGATCGCCCGGAGCGATGTTCACCTTGCCCTCGGCGAACTTGCCGATGCGGATCTTGGGGCCTTGCAGGTCGGCCAACACACCCACCGCGCGCTTGCGCTCGCGCGCCAAGGCCCGCACGCGGTCAGCGACCTCTGCGTGGTCAGCACCCTTACCGTGTGAGAAATTGAGACGGACGAGGTCGAGACCGGCGTCCATCATGCGGCCGAGTACGGCGTCGGAACTGCTGGCCGGCCCCAGGGTGGCGACGATCTTGGTGCGGCGGCGGATGAAGGGGACTTGCATGGGTGTCCTCAGAGGGTCGCCGCGGCACGCTCGGCGAGGATGGCCACCGCCGGCAGCGTCTTGCCCTCGAGGAACTCGAGGAAGGCGCCACCGCCGGTGGAGATGTAGGAAATATCAGCTTCGAGGCCGTACTTGGCGATGGCGGCGAGGGTGTCGCCACCGCCGGCGATGCTGAACGCGTGGCTCGCGGCGATGGCGCGGCCGACCGCCTCGGTCCCGGCGGCAAATGCGTCGAACTCAAACACACCGACCGGGCCGTTCCACACCACGGTGCCGGCGCGGCCGATGATCGCAGCGTAGGCGCGCGCGGTCTCAGGGCCGATGTCGAAAATGAGGTCGTCGTCGGCGACGTCGGCGACGCGCTTGACCACGCCCGGCTCGTCGGCCGCAAAGCGCTTGCCGACCACCACGTCGGTGGGCAAGGGGATGTCGGCACCGCGCGCCTTGGCCGCGTTCATCAGCCGCCGCGCCTCGTCGAGCAGGTCGTCCTCGCATAGCGACTTGCCGATCGGCTGACCAGCGGCCTTGAGGAAGGTGTTGGCGATACCACCGCCGACGATCAGCTGATCGACCTTGCCTGCCAACGACTCGAGGATGGTCAGCTTGGTCGAGACCTTGCTGCCGGCGACCACCGCCAGCAAGGGGCGCGCCGGTTGTTGCAGCGCGCGGCCCAGTGCGTCCAGCTCGGCTGCCAGCAGCGGTCCGGCGCAGGCGACCTTGGCGTACTTGGCGATGCCGTGGGTGGTCGCCTCAGCGCGGTGCGCGGTGCCAAAGGCGTCGTTGACGAAGACGTCACACAACGCGGCCATCTTCTGCGCCAGTTCGTCGCTGTTCTTCTTCTCGCCCTTGTTGAGACGGCAGTTCTCGAGCAACACCACCTCGCCGGGGGCGACCTGCACACCGTCGACCCAATCCGCCACGAGCCGCACAGGACGGCCGAGCAGCTCGGCCATGCGCACGGCGACCGGCGCCAGCGAGTCCTCGGGCTTGAACTCGCCCTCGGTCGGGCG
>DALYGT010000006.1:1484-15575 GCA_031971375.1 Burkholderiales bacterium
GCACGGCGACCGGCGCCAGCGAGTCCTCGGGCTTGAACTCGCCCTCGGTCGGGCGTCCGAGATGGCTGGTCACCATGACCGCGGCGCCAGCCTCCAGCGCCTGCCGCACAGCCGGCATCGAGGCGCGGACGCGAGTGTCATCGGTGATGGCGCCACGCTCGTCCTGCGGCACGTTGAGGTCGGCGCGGATGAAGACCCGCTTGCCGGCCAGCGGGACCTCGCTCATGCGCAGGAAGGCGGTCAAAGCTGCGACCTCATCTGACGATCACTCACCTGCCGTTCGATCAATCGGCGCTCACTCACGGGCGTTCATCAGCGCAACGGCGGTGTCGAGCATCCGGTTGGAGAAGCCCCACTCGTTGTCATACCAGGACAGCACCTTGACCAAGCGCCCGTTCACTTTTGTCTGAGTGGCGTCGAAGGTGCTCGAGGCCGGGTTGTGGTTGAAGTCGGACGACACCAGCGGCAGCGTGTTGTAGCCGAGCACGCCCTTGAGCGGGCCCTCGCTCGCCGCCTTGATGATCGCGTTGACCTCGTCCTTGGTCGTGTCGCGCGCGGCGGTGAAGGTGAGGTCGACCACCGAGACGTTGATCGTCGGCACACGGATGGCGAAGCCGTCCAGCCGGCCGTTGAGGTCGGGCAGCACCAGTCCGACGGCCTGCGCGGCGCCGGTCTTGGTCGGGATCATGTTGTGCGCGGCGGCGCGGGCGCGGTAGAGGTCCGAGTGGTAGACGTCGGACAGCACCTGGTCGTTGGTGTAGGCGTGGACGGTCGTCATCAGGCCGTTGACGATGCCGATCTCGCGGTGCAGCGGTGCGGCGACCGGTGCCAGGCAGTTGGTGGTGCAGCTGGCGTTGGAGATGACAGTGTGGCTGGCGCGCAGGGTGTCGTGGTTGACACCGTAGACGATGGTCGCGTCGGCCTCGTTCTTGTCGGCCGGCGCCGAGATGATGACCTTGTGCGCGCCGGCGTCGATGTGCGGCTGGCACTTGGACTTGGTGCGGAAGATGCCGGTGCACTCCATCACGACGTCGATGCCGAGGTCGCCCCAAGGCAGCTTGGTGGGGTCGCGCTCGGCATGGCAGGCGATGCGCTCGCCGTTGACCAGCATCTCGCCGTCGCCGGCGGTCACCGTGCCGGGGAAGCGCCCGTGCGCGGTGTCGTACTGGGTCAGGTGCGCGTTGGTGGCAGCGTCGCCGAGGTCGTTGATGGCGACGATCTGCACATCGCGGCGCCCTGATTCGTAGAGGGCCCGCAGCACATTGCGGCCGATGCGGCCGTAGCCATTGATCGCGACACGGATCGCCATGGGGTTCAGTCCTCTTGCTTGATGTGGTGGGTCAACAAGGTGCGCGCGGTGGCGACCACGTTGTCCACCGTAAAGCCGAATTGCTTGAACAGCGCACCGGCCGGGGCCGACTCGCCAAAGGTGTCGAGCCCGACCACCGCGCCCTCGAGCCCGACGTACTTGCGCCAAGCGTCGGTGACGCCGGCCTCGATGGCGATGCGCGGCACACCGGTCGGGAGCACTTCGGCCCGCCAGGCCGGCGGTTGCCGGTCGAAGACGTCACAGCAGGGCATCGAGACGACGCGAGCGCCGACGCCGACCGCGGCCAATGCCTCGCGCGACTTGAGCGCCAGCTCGACCTCGGAGCCAGTGGCGATGAGGACGATATCGAGGCGGCCGATGCTGCTCTCGGCCAATACATAGCCGCCGCGGCGGATGTGTGCCGGGTCGATGCTGCCACTGACAAAGGGCAGGTTCTGCCGGCTGAAGACCAGACTGCTCGGGCCGTCGCTGCGCTCGACTGCGGCAACCCATGCCACCGCCGACTCCAGCGTGTCACAGGGGCGCCAGACGTCCATGCGCGGGATCAGGCGCAGGCTGGCGAGGTGCTCGACCGGCTGGTGGGTCGGGCCGTCCTCGCCGAGGCCGATCGAGTCATGCGTGTAGACGAAGATGACGCGCTGCTTCATCAGCGCAGCCATGCGCACCGCGTTGCGGGCGTAGTCGGAGAACACCAGGAAGGTGCCGCCGAAGGGGATGAAACCGCCATGCAGCGCCATGCCGTTGAGCGCGGCGCTCATGCCGAACTCGCGCACGCCCCAGTTCACGTGGCTGCCGGTGGCGTCGTGGCGCCAGGCCGAGCAGGCCGGCCAGTTGGTCAGGTTGGAGCCGGTCAGGTCGGCGGAGCCACCGACGAACTCGGGCAGCGCCGGGGCCAGACCGGTGATGGCCAGTTGCGAGGCCTTGCGGGTGGCGACCGTCTGCGCCTGCTCGCGGGTCCTGGCGTACAGGGCAGCGACGGTGTCGGCCCAGTTGGCCGGCAGCACGCCCTTGACGCGCCGCGTGAACTCGGCGGCGAGGTCCGGGTGCGCCTTGGCATAGGCGGCGAAGCGCGCGTCCCGGTCCCTCTGAAGGGAGGCCCCCGCGGCGCGGCGGTCCCACTCGGCGCGGATGTCGGCCGGGACCTCGAACGGGCCATGCGTCCAGCCAAGCGCGGCGCGGGTGGCGGCGATCTCGTCGGCGCCGAGCGGCGCGCCGTGCACGTCGTGGCTGCCGGCCTTGTTCGGCGAGCCTTTTCCAATCGTCGTCTTGCAGCAGATCAGGGTCGGCTTGGCGGTCTCGGCGCGCGCGGCCTGCAGCGCGGTCTCGATCGCGACGGCGTCGTGCCCGTCGACGGCACGGATCACCTGCCAGCCGTAGGCCTCGAAGCGCTTCGGCGTGTCGTCGGCGAACCAGTGCTCGACGTGGCCGTCGATCGAGATGCCGTTGTCGTCATAGAAGACGATGAGCTTGCCCAAGCCAAGCGTGCCGGCCAGCGAGCAGGCCTCGTGACTGACGCCCTCCATCAGACAGCCGTCGCCGGCGAACACGTAGGTGTGGTGGTCGACGACCGTGTGACCGGGACGGTTGAACGCCTCGGCGAGACGCTTCTCGGCCATCGCCATGCCCACGGCATTGGCAAGGCCCTGGCCGAGCGGGCCGGTGGTGGTCTCGACGCCAGGGGCGTAGCCGTATTCCGGGTGGCCCGGCGTGCGCGAATGCAGTTGGCGGAACTGCTTGATGTCGTCGATCGAGAGGTCGTAGCCGGTCAAGTGCAGCAAGGCATACAGCAGCATGGAGCCGTGGCCGTTCGAGAGCACGAAACGGTCGCGGTCGGCCCAGTGCGGGTCGGCCGGGTTGTGCTTGAGGTGGCGGCGCCAAAGGACTTCGGCGATGTCCGCCATGCCCATCGGGGCGCCGGGATGTCCGGAATTGGCTTGCTGTACCGCGTCCATGGCGAGGACGCGGATGGCATTGCTGAGTCGGGTCGTGGTGGGCATGAAGCGCTATGGCGCCTCGGCAGGCGCGTCAAAGGGCGGGATTATCGCGCAGCGGCCGATGCTGGACAAGGCGGATGCGCGCGGCGGAGGCACCGATCGAGCGTGGCATCATCGCCAGGTCTCAAAATCATGGCGCGGGGATCAGGGATGGGCGGAGCCAACAAAGACGTTGACAGACCGGGAGGCTCTGGTGCCATCGCCGCGCACTGCCATATCGATGCGCCGCTCGGCCCTGGTGCACGCGTCGAGTTGCCGCGCGAGCTTGCCCACCACCTCGGTCGCGTGCTGCGTCTCCACGACGGCGCCACACTCTCGCTGTTCGATGGCAACGGCCCGGTCTGGCTGGCGCGCCTGCGCATCGGCAGCGGCCCGGCCATCGCCGAGGTTATCGCTGCAGTCGAGGATGACCGCGAATCGCCGCTGCGCGTCGTACTCGGGCAGGGCCTCTCAAGCGGCGACCGCATGGACATCACCGTGCAGAAGGCGGTCGAACTGGGCGTCACAGGGATCGCGCCGCTGGCCACCGCGCGCGCCGTGGTCAAGCTCTCCGGCGAGCGGGCCGAACGCCGCCGCGAGCACTGGCAGCGCATCGCCATCGCTGCCTGCGAGCAGTGCCGCCGCAGCGTGGTGCCGCCCGTGTCACAGGTGCAGGGGCTGCGCGAGTGGCTGGCCAGCCTGCCCCCGGACGCGCCGAAGTGGCTGCTCTGCGCACACGAAGGCCGCCGGCTGGCGGACCTGCCGCAGCCCGAAGCAGACGCGACCGGCTACCTGCTGACCGGACCCGAGGGCGGCTTCACCGATGAGGAACGCACACTGGTCATCGATGCCGCCTTCGTGCCGGTGCGGCTGGGCCCGCGCGTGCTGCGCACCGAGACAGCGGCGATGACGGCACTGGCAGCGATGCAGACGCTGTGGGGGGACTTTTAGCCACGCACACCCAGCTGCTTGAGCTTGCGGTAGAGATGTGTCCGCTCCATCTCGACGAATTCGGCCAACGCTGCGACCTGCCCACCGAGCCGCTCGAGGTGGTGCTCGAGGTAGGCCTTCTCAAAGGCATCTCGGGCCTCGCGCAAAGGCGCGTCGAACCAGACCGCAGCATCTGCGACCGGCGCAGCAGACACGTCCGCTGCATCATCGGCCTGACCTCCGCCACCAGGCCCGTCTGGCGAAACCCGCAGGCGCGTCCAATCAACCCCATCCTCACCCAGCAGATGCACCTGCTCGAGAAGTGACCGCAGCTCGACGAAATCGCCGGGGAAGACGCACGCCCCGATGGCTTGGCGCAGGCTCACCGGCAGCGGGCCACGGTCGGGTGCCAGATACTCGTGGAGACAGGCTGCGACCTCAGCCAGTTCGTGGCCAGCGTCGCGCAGGCCAGGCAGGTCGACACGGCCCGGGCCGAGCGCGCTGAACAGCACCGGCTCGATGCGACCATCCGCCAGCAAGCGCGCCGGGTCAGCCGAGCAGCCGACCGCGAGGCGGAAACCCGATTGCGCACGCCGCCCGGCAACGATCGCCAGACCGCGCGCCTCAAGGCGCGAAAGGGGTGCGAGGTCTGCCAGCCACAAGGCGCCGCCGGCTGCACGCTCGGCGAGCTCACCCGGCGATTCAGCCAGTTGCGACTGCCGATCGACCTGCACCCATGCCCCCCCAGAGCGCCGCAGCATCGGCAGAAAGGCCTCGAAGGCCGCACCCGGTGGCCCCACCAGGAGCAAAGGTTGGTCGCGGGCGAGCAGCGCCTCCGCGGTGGCGCGCGCGCGCTCGAAAGCCGGCGAGACGCGGCACAGCGCCTCGAGCAGACCCTCGCCACCGGCCGCACCGGTATCTGCCAGATGCCGCCGCACCGTCTCCAGCAGCCGTGCCAACGCGACCGGCTTCTCGAGGAAGTCGGCCGCACCCACGCGCGTCGCCTCGACCGCGGTATCGATGGTGGCGTGGCCCGACATCATCACTACCGGCATGTCGAGCTGCCCGTTGCGCGCCCACTCCTTGAGCAGCGTCACGCCGTCGGTATCGGGCATCCAGATGTCGAGCAGGACAAGGTCGGGGCGACCGGCGGCGCGAACCGCCCGCGCCTCGGTGGCGTTGGCGGCGAGGCTCACCGTGTAGCCCTCGTCGGCGAGGATATCAGCGAGCAGTTCGCGGATGCCGGACTCGTCGTCCACCACCAGGATGCGTGCGCTCATGCGGTGTCTCCAGCAGGCAGAAAGATACGGATGTGGGCGCCATGCGGCTCGACGTTGGCGATGCTCACGCGTCCGCCGTGCGACTCGACCACCTTGCGGACGATGGCAAGCCCGAGCCCGGTGCCCTTCTCCTTGGTCGTCGTGTAGGGCTCAAAAGCGCGCGTAATCAGGGCCTCGGGGAAGCCGGCACCGTTGTCGATCACGCCGAGCTCGATACCCCCCGTGGCGCGACACAAATCGAGTCGCAGATGCGGATCGGCCTCGCCCTCGAGCGCATCCTTGGCGTTGGCGAGCAGGTTGTGCAGAACCTGCCGCAGCTGGGTCGGGTGGCCTTGGAGCGCCGGCAGGCCGGATTCGATGCGGCGCTCGAGGATCGGCTCGAGTTCGCCATAGAGGCCGAGCACCTCGTCGACCAGCGCCGCGAGATCGACCCGCTCGGGGGCCTGCGGCGGCGCCGGCCGGGCAAAGTCGGCAAAGTCGCGCACCATCGCCTTCATCGCATCGACCTGGTTGACGATGGTCGCGGTGGCGCGATGCAGCACCTCGGCATCGGCAGCGGCGAGGCGTGGGGCGAGCTTGTGCTCGAGCCGCTCGGCGGACAGGCGGATCGGCATCAGCGGGTTCTTGATCTCGTGCGCCAGCCGGCGCGCCACCTCGGCCCAGGCGATGTCGCGCTGTGCCTGTACCACATCGGTGATGTCATCGAAGACCACCACATGCCCCGCCTCGGCGACATCTTCCAGCGGACTGCCGCGCAGCAGCAGCACGCGTTCGCCCTGTTTCCCGGAGAGACGGTGCTCGAGGGTCCAGTGGTCACTCCCACCTGCCATCTGGGCCTGCAGCGCCGCGCCCAAGGCACCGGGCCCGACGCCGCCAGCCCGCAGTGCCGCGTCAAGCTCGGCGGTCGAGGCGCCGGGCAGGCCGATCCGCTCGGCAGCCAAGGCATTGCTCGAACGCAGCGACAGGTCGCGGCCGAACACCAGAACGCCGGAGGAGAGGTTCTCGAGCAGCGCCTGCAGGTAGGCGTTGGTCGCCGCGAGCGTGGCCTGCTGGTCGATGAGGTCGGCGCGCGCCTCTCGCAACTGCTGCGTCATGCGGTTGAACGAGCCCGCGAGGCTTCCCAATTCGTCACGTTCGTGGGCGCGCAATTGCACCGACAGGTCACCTTCGGCCACCGCGGCGGTCCCCAGGCCCAACTGGGCCAGCGGCGTACTGAGGCGCTCTGCCAAGTAGATGCCGATCGCCACTGCGACCATGCCCGCCAGCCCGAGTGCAAGCGTGAGCGTGAGCAGGAACAGGCGCTTCAGACTGCTGCGGGCGAGCGTCAGCGACTGGTACTCGGCCCACCCGGTCTCGACCTTGTCGGCGTCTGCGGCGATGTCGGCTGGCACCGGTTGCTGCAACTCGAGGACACGCGGCTCCTGCCCGGGCCGCGCCGGCGTCACCCAGTACAGGCTGCGCAACACCAAGCCGCCGGTCGGGTCGGTCTGCACCGCGCTGTACTGACGCTGCGCGCGGAGATTGGCGAGCAGCGGCGCGACCGGGAGGGATGGCGCCACCTGCTGCTGGACGCGTCCGCCTACCACCATCACCACGTTGCCCCGCGTGTCGTAGAGGATGGCCTCGCGCACCGCAGTGCGGTCGACCAGTTCGCTGAGGCGATTGAAATGCTCGGTCGGCGGCGATTCGGCGATGTCCAGTGCGAGGGTCGCGCCGCGCCGGTGGAGGTCGCCGAGCAACTTGTCCACGGCACCGCGGCCGAGGCTCAGGCCACCGTCGATGGCGCGTTCGATGCGCACATCGAACCAGCTGTCGATGCTGCTGCGCAAAAAATAGACCGACACACCGTAGACCAAGGCGCCCGGCAGCACTGCCATCAAGCTGAAGAGCAGCACCAGACGCGTCATGAGGCGGCTGCCGAAAGCGCCGGCATGACGCCGCCGCGCGAGGTCGCGCAATTGCGCCACCACCAGACCCGCCGCGAGAAGAAGCATCGCCGCGTTGAGCCCGACCAGCCATGGCAAGCTCGCCGAAAGCGCCTCGGTGTTGCGCGTCGCGACCAACAGCAGGGCCAGCGACAGCAGTCCGGCGAGGCCGGCGGCGATGATCAGGCGACGGATCAACAAGGTGTTCACGGCGCGAACTCCCAGTCGACCTCGGCGTCGGTCGACCATTCGCCAGGACCGAGCAAGTTGATCTGCAGCGGCTTGGGCAGGCGGCTGCCGTCGAGGCGAAGTTCCAGACGAGCGCGGTAGCGTTCACCGGCCTTGAACCGGGCGCCTTCCGCCACCACCCAGCCATGTACGCCGGCGACCGCGCGCATCGCCTCGGCCAGGGTCGGGTAGCTGAGTGCCAGCGCGCCGGTCGAGACACGGTACTGGCGCGTCAGCGCGTGGTAGGAGACGCGGTAGTCGCGGCGCAGATCGACCAGCTCGGCGTCAAGCCAGTACCAGCGCGGCTTGGTCACCGTAAAGCGCAAAGCGAAGTAGAGCGGCAGACCACGCTGCAAGGCCGATTCCAATGTCGGGCTGAGTGGCACGTCGAGGTCGGCATTGAGTTCCCAGTTGCCGTCCTCGCGCTTGAGTTGCGGGCTACCGGCACCGTTTGTCACGGGAGGCGCTGTCGTTGGCGCGTTGACTGTGGGGGTGCTCGGCGCGGTGGGCGATGCCGGGTCGGCGCCCCACGCATCCGCCAGCGTCAACGCCAGAGAGACGGCGAATGCCGCCGCAACTTCAGCCCGGCGTGGGCGCCTTGTCGAAAGCGGCGTAGAAGAAACCGTCATGGTCGGGCGATGGCAGTGACTGGCCGTCGCGCAACGCCGGGTGGACGAGCACCACCGGACGGGCATCGGCATGGCGGCGGGCGAAGTCCTGCGCCTGCTGCCGGTTCTCCTCGGGAAAGATCGAGCAGGTGACCATCAGCAATCTACCACCCGGGGCGAGCAGCGGCCACAGGGCGTCCAGGATGCGCCGCTGTTGCGCGACCAATGTGTCGATGTCGCAAGGCTGCCGGAGCCATTTGATGTCGGGGTGACGACGCACCACACCCGAGCCGCTGCAGGGCAGATCGGCGAGGATGCGGTCGAAGGGCTTGCCGTCCCACCATGTGTCGGGCCGTGTCGCATCGCCCTCGGCCGTGCGGATGTCGAGCCCGAGACGGCGGAAGGTGTCGCGCGCCCGCTGCAGGCGGACCGGGTCCAGTTCCAGCGCCAGCAGGTCGAGGTCGCAGCGCTCGGCCAGATGCGCAGCCTTGCCACCGGGGGCGGCACAGGCGTCGAGTACACGCTCCCCGGGTCGCACCTCGAGCAGGTCGGCCGACCATTGCGCGGCCTGATCCTGCACCGAGACGAGACCGTCGACAAAGCCGGGAAGCTCATCGACCGGGACCGGCTTGTCGAGCGGGACCGCCTCGCCACCGAGGTGTCGCGCGGCGATGCCCGCGTCCTCAAGCCAGGCGAGGTAATCGGCCACTGAGGTCCGACGCAGGTTGACGCGCAGCGTGAAGGGCGGGTGCAGGTTGCCGGCGGCGAGCACCGCCTCGGCCTCGTCACCATAGGCGGCTTCTAGCCGCTCGACCCACCAGCGCGGGTAGGAGAGCCGCGTGGCGAGGTCGGCGTCAGCGGCCGCTTCGAGTACGTCGCGGCGGCGCAAGGCGTTGCGCAGCACCGCGTTGACGAAACCTTTCCGGCTCGGCGGCGCCGCCTCGACCACCAGATTGACCGCCGTGTGCGCCGGTAACCGGCCGTAGAACAAGCGGTAGAGGCCGACCCGCAGCAGCGCGCGCAGCCCCGGCGCGGTGTCAGGGCGGGTCAGCAGGTGCTCGAGAATGGCGTCGAGCCTCACGCCCCAGCGCAAGGTCCCGTAGACGGCGTCCTGGACTGCGGCACGCTGGCCCGGCGCCAAGCCGGAAGCACCGAGCGCCTGAGGCAGCGCGGTGCCGAGTGACGCGCCCTCCGCCACCGCCGCGACGGTGGCCGCGGCGATGCGGCTGACCTCAGGCACGCGAAGACTCGATCGATCTCATCAACCGCGCGCCATGGCGAGAAGCCGGGCGACGCGCTCCTCGGTGGCCGGGTGGGTGCGAAACAGGCCGCCGATACCACTTCCGGACAGCGGGTTGATGATCATCATCTGCGCCGTCTCCGGGTGCGCTTCGGCCGCGTCCATCGGTGTGCCGCGCGCGTAAGCCTCGATCTTGCGCAGGGCGCTGGCCAGTGCTTCGGGGTCGCCGGAGATCTCGGCACCGCCTGCGTCCGCCCCGAACTCGCGCGAACGGCTGATGGCCATCTGGATCAGCATCGCGGCGATCGGCGCGACGATCATCACCAGCAGTGCCAACGCCGGGTGGCCACGACCCTCGCGGTTGTTGCCCGCGAACAGCATGCCGAAGTTGGCGAGCATGGAGATGGCGCCGGCCACCGTGGCTGACAGTGTCGAGATCAGCGTATCGCGGTGCTTGACGTGCGCCAGCTCGTGCGCCATCACGCCGCGCAACTCGCGCTCGGAGAGGATCTGCATGATGCCGGTGGTGGCGGCGACCGCAGCGTGCTCAGGGTCACGGCCGGTGGCGAAGGCGTTCGGCTGCGCTTCGTCGATCACATAGACACGGGGCATCGGCAACTGCGCGCGTTGCGCCAGTTCCTCGACCATGCGGTAGAAGCGCGGCTCGCTGCGCGCATCGACCTCGCGCGCGTTGTACATGCGCAGCACGATGCTGTCGGAGTTCCACCACGCGAACACGTTCATGGCGCCGCCGATCAGCAGCGCAAGCAACATGCCCTGCGCGCCACCCAGCGCCAGTCCGACAGCGCCGAACAGGGCGACGATGGCGGCCATCAGCAGGCCGGTCTTGAGCCAGTTACCGAACATCCGTTCCCTCTCTTTCAATGCCGCGCTCGGCGGCGTCGGATGTTAGATGCCCCCCGGGGCGAAGAATTCAAGATGATGCAGAGAAGCTGGTGGCGGGCGGCCGGCTAACCGTTATAGCGGGCCGCATCGGGAAAGCGGTTTCTCCGGGCTTGCCCCGGAAAACTGCGTCCCGATGGAAGGCCCGCTGGCGCCAGCTAACCGCCAAACCGCGCGCCGACATGCAGCCCGAGCCCCTGGCAGAACGCCCGCGCCGGCCCGCGCCGCTGGCCGGGGCGCTGCAACTCGCCGAGCAGCACGCTGCCCTCGCCGCAGGCCACGCAGAGCGCCTCATCGTTGACAGCAAGGATCTCACCCGGTGCGCCACCCCTGAGCGGGGCGATCGAGGTCTTCCACACCTTGACGCGCTCGCCGCCGATCTCGCTCCACGCACCCGGGATCGGGTTGAAGGCGCGGATCTGGCGGTCCACCGTGACCGCCGATGCAGCCCAGTCGATGCGCGCCTCGGCTTTATCGATCTTGGCGGCGTAGGTCACGCCGGCCTCGGGCTGCGGCGTCGAGGGCCACGGGCCTGGGTGAGCCAGCACATCGCACAGCGCCCGCCCGCCAAGCGCGGCGAGACGGTCATGCAGCGACTCGGTGGTCTCATCCGGTGCCAACGGCGTGGTGAGGCGAGCCACCACCGGCCCGGTATCGAGCCCCGCATCCATCTGCATGATGCAGACGCCGGTTTCGGCATCGCCGGCGAGGATCGCGCGCTGCAACGGCGCCGCACCGCGCCAGCGTGGCAGCAGGGAAGCGTGGACGTTGAGGCAGCCCCAGCGCGGCAAGGCCAGCGCCTCGGCCGGCAGGATCAGCCCGTAGGCGACCACCACCAGCGCGTCGAGCCCGGCGTCGGCGAGCGGCTGGCGCGCCTCGGCGGTCTTCAGCGACGGCGGTTGCGCCAACGCGAGGCCATGCTGCACCGCCAGCGCCTTGACTGCGCTGGGTTGCGGCGCGAGGCCGCGTCCGGCCGGGCGGTCGGGCTGTGTCAGGACGAGTGCGGGACGGTGCCCGGCGTCCAGCAGCGCCTGGAGGACGCGCGCCGCAAACTCCGGCGTGCCGGCAAAACCCAGCCGCATCAGGCCGGCGCCCGTTCGCGCCTGCGCTTGCGGAGTCTCTGCACCGCCCGGTTGCGCTTGAGCGGCGACAGGTATTCGACAAAGACCTTGCCCATCAGGTGGTCCATCTCGTGCTGGATGCAGACCGCCAGCAGGCCGCTGGCCTCGAGCGTGAACAGCCGACCCTCGCGGTCGAGCGCCTCGATCACCACGTGCTCAGCGCGCTTGACCTCTTCATAGATGCCCGGCACCGACAGGCAGCCTTCCTCGAAGACCTGCTCGCCGTCAGCGCGCTTGATGACCGGGTTGACGAGGACGAGGAGCTGGTCGCGCGTGTCGGAGGTGTCGATGACGATGACGCGCTGGTGCACGTCGCACTGGGTGGCCGCGAGCCCGATGCCCGGCGCAGCGTACATCGTATCGGCCAAGTCGCCGATGAGCGTTTTCACGCTTTCGTCTACCGTCGCAACCGGTGCGGCAATGGTGTGCAGCCGCGGGTCGGGGTACTCGAGGATGGGGAGAATGGCCATGTGCGGATTATACGGCGGTGTCCGGTGAAGGCCGGTGTAGAGGGCCTTGCTGCGGGAGCCGATGCGGAGACAGCGGGTGGGGTCGTTCAGGACATCGATACAGGCGCGGAGCGGGCTGGTTCTGCGGGAACCAAAGGACGCGCAGTCGCGGCGTCGTGCAGCGTTGTGACAGGGGCGCCTGACAAGACGACAGCCGACGCACCACACGAGGCGCTGCCGGCAGAGGCGACGCCCGCAACCTTCGACCGGCTCGACTGGCTCGCCATCGCACTCAGACCCCGCCTGTCGTGGGCGCGGCTCGAGCCGGCGCTGGCCGCGGCCGGGTCACCTGGTGCTTTGCTGCAGATGCCGCCGCGGCAGCTCGAGGCGATCGGCGGACGCGGGCTCGCCGAAGCCCTCGCTGTGGCACCCGAGGCAGGCTGGTGGGCTACTGCGCTCGACTGGCTCGAGGGCGAGGGCCATCGCCTCGTCGCTGTCACCGACCCCGATTACCCGGCTTTGCTGCGTGAGACCGCCGACCCGCCGCCGGTGCTGTTCGTCAGCGGCCGCGCGGAGTTGTTGCATGGCCCGGCGCTGGCGGTGGTCGGCAGCCGCAACCCGACGCCGGCCGGCGCCGAGAACGCGCGCGCCTTCGCCGCCGCCCTTTCGCGCTGCGGCATCACGGTGGTCAGCGGCCTGGCACGCGGCATAGACGGACTGGCGCACGAGGCCGCGCTCGAGGGGCCGGGCTCGACCGTCGCCGTGCTCGGCGTCGGGCCGGATGTGACCTACCCCAAGGCGCACCGCGGCCTGCAGGCGCGCATCGAGGCGGCGGGCTGTCTGGTCAGCGAGCAGCCGCCGGGAATGGGCATGCGCCACTACGCCTTTCCGCGCCGCAACCGGATCATCGCCGGACTCTCACTCGGCTGCCTCGTGGTCGAGGCGGCGACCGCCAGCGGCTCGCTCATCACTGCGCGCGACGCGCTTGAAGCCGGCCGCGAGGTGATGGCCATCCCCGGTTCGATCCACTCGCCGCAGTCGCGCGGGTGCCATCGCCTCATCCGGCAAGGTGCGGTGCTGGTCGAGACGCTGGCCGACATCCTCGACGCATTGCCACTGGGGCCGCTGGAGGCCGGGGCCTCGTCCGCCCACGATCGCGCTCAGGGCCAGCATGACGCCGACCGATGCAGCAAAGGGGTCGCGCGTGCCGGCGAGGGCGATGGCAGCGGCGGTCAGCCATCCTGCGCCGCGCCCCGATCGCCCCTGCTGACTGCGCTGGGCAATGAGCCGAGCAGTCTGGATGCGCTCATCACACGCAGTGGCCTCGACACGCCGGAGGTGTTGGCCGGCTTGATGGAGCTCGAGCTTGACGGGCTGGTGGGCCGCACCGCCGACGGGCGCTTCCAACGCGTCCAACGATGGCGGGGCTGAGACGTTCAGGCGGGCGGCGCGAGCTCCGACAGCGGCCAGCGCGGTCGGACGCTGACGCTGACGTCGACCGCCCCGACAGCGCCAGACTCACCGCCAACACTGCCCGCAGCCCCGTGCAGCAGCCGCAGCGCCCCGGCCAGCGCGATCATCGCGCCGTTGTCGGTGCAGAACTGCAACTCGGGGAAGTGCAGCGCGATGCCGGCTTGCGCCGCCTCGCGACCAAGCCGCTCGCGCAGACGCCGGTTGGCGCCGACGCCACCGGCCACCACCAGCCGCTGCGTACGAGCGCGGCGCAGCGCAGCCATGGACTTGGCGACCAGTACATCGGCGACAGCGGCCTCGAACTCCGCGGCCAGGTCGGCGCGCGCCTGCAGCGCCACGGCGCCGTCACCCTTCGGCAACTGCGCCAGCGTCGTCACCACGGCGGTCTTGAGCCCGGAGAAGCTCATGTCCAGATCACCGCTGTCGAGCATCGGCCGCGGCAGACGGAAGCGCCCGGGGCGACCTTCGACGGCGAGGCGTGCCAGCGCCGGCCCGCCCGGGTAGCCGAGCCCGAGCAGCTTGGCGGTCTTGTCAAAAGCCTCGCCGGCAGCATCGTCGAGCGACTCGCCGAGCAGGTCGTAGCGGCCCAGACCGGCGACGTTCATCAGCTGGCTGTGCCCGCCCGAGACCA
>DALYGT010000007.1:0-14977 GCA_031971375.1 Burkholderiales bacterium
TGCGGCGTTCGTCGGCCCGTTCCGCGAGTTCTTCGGTCGCAATGGCATCGCTCTGGCGCTCGCGATGCTCGCTTTTGTCGGCCTGTTCAAGATGCCCGACCAGATGCTCGGCGTGGTCGCTGGGCCGTTCTATGTCGACAGTGGCTTCGACAAGAGCCAGATCGCCACCGTCTCCAAGCTGATCGGCGTCTGGGTCGGGATCGCCGGGACCTTTCTCGGTGGCGCGGCAGTGGCCGGCTTCGGCTTACGCGGGCCGTTGGTGGTGGCTGCTGTGGCGGTGGCGATCTCCAACCTGTTGTTTGTGCTGATGGCGCAGCATCCAGGCGAATTGTGGGTGTTCGTTCTGACCATCTGTGGCGACAACCTGGCGCAGGGCTTTGCCGGGACGGTGTTGGTGGCGTTCATGTCCTCGCTGGCAGACCGCAACTACACCGCGACGCAGTACGCGCTGCTCAGTTCGCTCGCCAACCTGCCCGGCAAGTTGATCGGCGGTGCCTCCGGCTGGATGGCCGAGTCGTGGGGCTACGCCGGTTTTTTTGTGGTGAGCACCGTATCCGTGGTGCCAACGCTGTTGCTGTTGGCGTGGCTGTGGCCGCGCACGCGCCTGCAGGCCCATGGTGCTTGAGTCGGGTCTGCTTGCGGCGTTGCTGGCTGGCCTGCTTGGCGGTGGCCACTGCGCCGGTATGTGCGGCGGCATCGCCGGGATGCTGGTCGCGCGCGGCGGCGGGCGCTGGCAGCTGCAAGCCTGTCACCACATCGGTCGAATCGGCAGCTATGCGGTGATCGGCGGTATCGCCGGCACGGTGGGCGAGGTCGCGCTGTTCGCCGACCGCATCCTGCCCGTCCAACAAGTGTTGTGGTGGTTGGCGCAAGCCATGCTCTTGGCGGTCGGTCTCTATCTGGCGGGCTTGTGGCAGGGCGTTCGACACATCGAGGCGCTGGGCGGCGGCGTCTGGAGATCGCTATCGGCCCACTTGCCGGCGCTGCTTCCGGCCGATACGCCTGGCAAGGCGCTGCTGGCTGGCGCGGTGTGGGGCTGGTTGCCCTGCGGTCTGGTCTACACCCTTGTTGTCACCGCATTGGCGAGCGGGTCCGGTCCGCAGGGCGCGTTGATCCTGTTGGTGTTTGGCCTCGGTACGTTGCCGAACGTCTGGCTGATCGGCTCGACGGCGCGCTGGCGCATCTGGCGGCGGCCGGGGATGCGGCGGGCGGCAGGGCTGCTCTTGGTGGCATGGGCGCTGCTCGCCATCTCGCGGCGCTTGATGGCAGCCTGACCCCGCATCCCTTTCAGGGTGCCAGCCGCTCCATGTTCAGGGTGCTAGCCGCTCCATGACCCAGCCAGTGTCGGTGCGGCGGTAGACCAGTCGGTCGTGCAGACGGCTCTCGCGCCCCTGCCAGTACTCGAAACGCTCGGGCACCAGACGATAGCCACCCCAATTGGGCGGCCGCGGGACGGTGTCGCCGTGTTCACGGTCGAAATCTTCCACACGTTTCTCCAACCAGGCGCGGTCGGGAATCACCGCGCTCTGCGGGCTGGCCCAAGCACCGATGGCGCTGTTGCGCGGGCGTTTGGCAAAGTATTCGTCCGAGTCTGCAGCGCTGACCGGTGCCACCCGCCCCTCGACGCGCACCTGGCGCTCCAGCGGCGCCCAGAAGAAGAGCAACGCGGCGCGGTCCTGCCCAGCCAGTTCGTGCCCCTTGCGGCTGTCGTAATTGGTGAAGAAGGCGAAGCCCCGCGCATCGGCACCACGCAACAGCACGATGCGCGCCGACGGTTGGCCCGCGGCATCGACGGTTGCCAGGGTCATGGCGTAGGGCTCGTCGAGTTCGGCGCGCAGGGCCTCTTCCATCCAGAGTTTGAACTGCACGAGCGGGTCGGGATCGGCAGCAGCCTCATCGAGGCGGGCGTGCTTGTAATCGCGGCGGAGAGCGGTCAGGTCCATGATGGTGCGGTGATCGGGTGAGTGATCGGGTGAGTGATCGGGGGGTGGCTGGCGGGGGTGGCTGGCGGAGCGATCCCACAATGTCCAGGGTCCTCAGGCCATGGGTAGGGCCATGCTACTATCGACGAAGTTCCGGACTCCGCTGTGTCATGAGACCCGCACGCCTCCTCTCTCTCCTTGCCCTGCAATCTGCGTTGGCCGTGGCTGCGTGCGGTGCGGCCTTGGCCGCCGACGAGCGCAAGGCGGCGGCGCCGGTACCGCCGGGACTCACCGAGGTTCCGGACGATGACGGCACGGTGCCGCTCATCTCTCCCCAGTCGGGTCCGGATGTGCCAGAGATCACCATCCGCACACAAGGCGATACAAAGGTCGAGGAATACCGCAAGGAAGGCCGCATCTACATGATCCGCGTCACGCCGCGCCTCGGGCCGCCGTATTACCTCATCGACATCGCTGGCGATGGCCGCTTTGTGCGCCACGACGGTGCGGCCCCGGTCAGCGCGCCGGCGCAGTGGCGCATCTACCAATTCTGATATGCCTGTTGCTGCGATGATGCGACCGCCCGTGAAGGGCAGGCGGATGCAAGTTGCCGGGGCGCCCTGAGCGATGTCGGTCTTCACGCCCGTCAGTCACGCGGATGCCGAGGCCCTGCTGGCGCGCTACGACATTGGCGGACTCGTCGACCTGCAGGGTATCGCTGCGGGCATCGAGAACACCAACTACTTCCTCGACACCTCCGGTGGGCGTTTCGTCCTCACGCTGTTCGAGAAACTCACCGAAACCGAGCTGCCCTTCTATCTTGGTCTGATGGGGCACCTCGCTGCGCGCGGGGTCAGCTGCCCGGCGCCGGTCGCCGACCGTGACGGCCAGGTGCTGGCGCGGGTCAATGGTCGCCCGGCGTGCATCGTGACCCGCCTCAAGGGGGCCTGGGTCGAAGCGCCTAGCCCGGGGCACTGCGCGGCCGTTGGGGAGGTGCTGGCGCGCATGCATCTGGCCGGGGCCGATTTCGCCATGCGTATGGAGAACCCGCGCGGGCCGCGCTGGTGGCACGAGGCTGCCGGGCTCATCGACCGCTTCCTCGAGCCGGCGCAACATGAGCTGCTGCGCTCCGAACTGGGATTCCAGGACGCGGTACGCGCAGCAGACTTGCCGCGCGGGCTCGTCCATGCAGACCTTTTCCGCGACAACGTCCTGTTCGATGGCGAGCGCGTCGGCGGCCTTATCGACTTCTACTTCGCATGCACTGATGTGTGGTTGTTCGATGCCGCAGTGACGCTCAATGACTGGTGTCTGGGGGGCGATGGCCATGTCGATCCAGCGCGGGCTGGCGCTTTTCTGCGGGCGTACGCCGCGGTGCGGCCGTTCAGCATGGTCGAGCGCGAGGTGTGGCCCGTCATGTTGCGCGCCGGTGCCCTGCGCTTCTGGCTTTCCCGCCTCTGCGATTTCCATCTGCCGCGCGCCGGCGAGATGACGCACGCCAAGGACCCGGGCCACTTTGAGCGTCTGCTTCGTTTACATCGCAGTGCTGCTGTTCCCGAGCTGCCTTGAGTCGCACCGAGCCGCTTCGCGCTGTAGAAGGCCTGCGTTGGGTCGGTGCCGGCTTCACGTTGATCTGGCGTCGCCCTGCGCTCTGGTTGCTGCTCACGGCAGTCCTCATGGCGATCGCAGTGCTTGGCGCGGCCTTGCCGGCGGTGGGCAATATCCTGCTTTACGTGCTCTCGCCGACTGTTCTGGCGGCGCTGCTGCTCACGTGTCACGCGCTTGTCGGTGACGCGGCCCCGGACCTGCGTCCTGTCCAGAGGGCACTTTCGGCAGCCCTGACACCGCTGCTTGGACTGGGGCTCGCTTACACCGCCATGCAGCTTGCGTTGCTACTACTGCTCGGCAGCGCCGTCCCCGGCCTCCTCGATGGATTCTCGCCGGGCCGCCAGTTGCCGAGCACTGCCACGCCGACCGCCGATGCGCTGCCGATGTTGCTGCTGGTGCTTGCGCTGTCGGTGCCAGCGACTCTGCTGATGTGGTTCTCCCCGGCCTTGGTGGTGTTCCGCCGCATGGCTGTCTGGCCGGCCATGCGTTACAGCCTCGCGGCCTGCCTGTTCCATTGGCGCGCCTGTGCGGTCAACGGGCTCGCCGTCTTTGCACTGTTGTTGTTGGCCACACTGCCCGCCATGCTGGGCTTGCTGGTCTGGGTGCCGCTCACCGTAGCGACGCTCTACAGTGCCTATGTCGGCATCTTTGGCGAGCCGGGCGACGCCGGAGGTGGCGACGGCGCCCCCGGTCAGCGGGGCTGATTGACCGGTCTGCGTCGGTAGGTCACCACAAGGACGTCTCGCCACGCCGGTCTGGACGGATCGCGCGGGATGATTGGCGTCACACCGTGCATCGCGCGTTGATCATCGACCAAGGCCGTGTCCCCCGGATCGGTGAGGGTAAAGGCGGCGAGTCTCTGCCCCTCGAGGTCGAAGCATTCCGTTGTGCCGCTCTCGACGTTCTCGCGGCGCACCATCATCACCAGCACGAAATCGACACCGTCCCGGTGCATGCCCTCGGGAGTCGGCATCCCGGCGGCGTCAAGTCGAGCTTCGATGCGGAATTGGTGCACCTCGATATGTGCGTCTTCTGCCGGGTGCAGCGCGGCAAAGATGCCGAGTCCATAGCCAAGCACGGCGCGCATCGTCGAGCCCTCGATGACGCTGTCGAGGATCGGCTCGAAATAGCGCGCGACGCCGCCATTGAGGCGGTTGTAGTCGAGGCTCTGGTAGTGCGGCTGGTGCGGTTCGAGCGTGATCGCACCGTCTGCTGAGGCGCTGAGCGTGGCGTAGCGCCGCCGGCGATAGCGCCCGCCGTCGGCCATGTAGCGGTCGAGTTCGAGCGCCTCCCAACTGGCGGCAAAACTCGCCCAATCAGCATCCCATCGCCGGTCCAGCTCTGCGAGATTGGCCCGCAGCTCGGCACCCGGCATGAAGCAGAAGCCAGCGCGGCCGAGGTGCTCCATCAGCACCGCGAGCGGTTTGTGCGCGTCACCGGGGCGTGATGGCACCACTGGCAGGCCGGACGGGTGCAAAGGTGTGGCGGGTGCGTTCATGGGGGCTGGCGCAGCCTAGCGGGCGATCGGCTTGTAGCGGATGCGCTTGGGCTTGGCGCCTTCCTCGCCCAGGCGGCGGACCTTGTCGGCCTCGTACTCCTGGTAGTTGCCGGCGAAGAACGTCCACTGGCTGTCGCCCTCTGCGGCCAGAATATGCGTGGCGATGCGGTCGAGGAACCAGCGGTCGTGGCTGATCACCATGACGCTCCCGGCGAACTCGAGCAGTGCATCTTCGAGCGCGCGCAGGGTCTCGACGTCCAGGTCGTTGGAGGGCTCGTCGAGCAGCAGCATGTTGCCGCCGGCCATCAGCGTCTTGGCCAGGTGCAGGCGGCCTCGCTCGCCACCGGAGAGCGTCCCGACCGGCTTCTGCTGGTCGGCGCCCTTGAAGTTGAAGCGGCCGATGTAAGCGCGCGAGGGCATCTCGAACTTGCCGATCTGCAGGATGTCCCGGCCCTGCGCGAGCAGATCGAACACGGTCTGCTTGGCGTCGAGGTCGTCGCGGCTCTGGTCGACGTAGGCCATCTTGACCGTGGGGCCGACCACCACCTCGCCGGAATCGGGTTGCTCTTGGCCGGTGATCATGCGGAACAGCGTCGACTTGCCGGCGCCGTTGGGGCCGATGATGCCGACGATGGCGCCCGGCGGCACCGCAAAGCTGAGGTTGTCGATGAGCAGGCGGTCGCCGAAAGACTTCGTCACGCCGTTGAACTCGATGACTTTGTCGCCGAGGCGTTCTGCCACCGGGATGAAGATCTCGTTGGTTTCGTTGCGCTTCTGGTACTCCTGCGAGGAGAGTTCCTCGAAGCGGGCAATACGTGCCTTGGACTTGGCCTGCCGCGCCTTGGGGTTCTGCCGCACCCACTCAAGCTCCTTGGCGATGGTCTTCTGCCGCGCCGACTCGGAGGCCTCTTCCTGCTTGAGCCGATTGTCCTTCTGCTCGAGCCAGCTCGAGTAGTTGCCCTTCCACGGGATGCCATGGCCGCGGTCGAGTTCGAGGATCCACTCGGCGGCGTTGTCGAGGAAGTAGCGGTCGTGGGTCACGGCGACCACGGTGCCGGGGAAGCGCACCAGGAACTGCTCGAGCCACTCCACCGATTCAGCGTCGAGGTGGTTGGTCGGTTCGTCGAGCAGCAGCATGTCGGGCTTCGACAGCAGCAGTTTGCATAGCGCGACTCGGCGCTTCTCGCCGCCCGACAGGTGGCCGATGACGGCATCCCACGCTGGCAGGCGCAGCGCATCGGCGGCGACCTCGACCTGGGTCTCGGCATCCTGACCACTGGCTGCGATGACCGCCTCGTACCTCGCCTGCTCCTCAGCAAGCTTGTCGAAATCGGCGTCGGGCTCGGCGTAAGCGGCATAGATCTCCTCGAGCCGCTTCTTGGCTTCCATTACCTCTCCGAGCCCGGACTCCACCTCCTCGCGAACGGTCTTGGCGGCATCGAGCTCGGGCTCCTGCGGGAGGTAGCCGATGCGCAGATTCGGCATCGGGATGGCCTCTCCCTCGAAGTCCTTCTCGACCTGCGCCATGATGCGGATCAACGTCGACTTGCCGGAGCCATTGAGGCCCAGCAGGCCGATCTTGGCGCCCGGGAAGAAAGAGAGCGAGATGTCCTTGAGGATCTGCCGCTTCGGCGGGACGACTTTGCCGACGCGGATGAGCGAGTAGACGTATTGCGACATGCTGGGCTCGGATGCTTTGCGGGGAGGGCGAAGTATAGGCCCATGCGTCCAGTGTTCGCGGGCGTGTTCCACGTGGAACATCGCGGCGATCTTGCAGCCGCGCGCTCGGTACGCCCGAGCTTTGTTCCACGTGGAACAACGGCCGGAGTTGCCCGGTTGTCTGGCCGGGGCGGGCCCGTCGCCACCGGTATAATCGTGCCTCACCCGCGGAGTCCGACGATGAACGTGTTTTACGAGGAAGACGGTGCGCTCAAGGCCGCCGCCGTGCTTGCCGATCAGAACACGTCGCTCCAGATCGAGACGCCGCATGGCAAGCGGGGCAAGATCAAGTCCTCTCATGTCTTGATGCGCTTTGCGTCGCCGGGCCCTGGCGAGCTCCTGGCCGCCGCTGCCGCCGAGGCGGAGCAGATCCCGCTGGATTTTCTTTGGGAGGCCAGTGGCGAGGCCGAGTTCGGTTTTGACGAGCTTGCTGCCGAGTACTTCGGCGCTGGCGCGGTGCCGCAGCAGCGCGCTGCCGTGGCGCTGCGTTTGCACAGTGCGCCCATGTACTTCTACCGGAAGGGTCGCGGGCGCTACAAGGCTGCTCCGGCAGATGCGCTCAAGGCCGCGCTCGCCGGCCAGGCGCGTCGCGAGGCGCAGGCCGCGCAAGTGGCGGCCTGGCAGGCGCAGCTCGCCGCCGGCGAACTGCCGTCCGACCTCCATCCTGCCTTGCCGATGCTCCTGCACCGCCCGGACAAGTCGACACTCGAATGGAAGGCTGTCGACGCCGCTGCGGCCGCTGCGGGCCTTTCGCCGGTTCGCTTGCTCGCGAGTTGTGGCGCGATCCCGTCGACTGCGCGCTTCCACTTCGAGGGTTTTCTCGCCGAGCATTTCCCGGCAGGGACCGGTTTCTCAGCGCTTGAGGCGCCGCCGTCCATCGACCTGCCAGAGGGCGACGCGCGCGCCTTTAGCATCGACGATGCCAGCACCACCGAGATCGACGACGCGTTTTCGGTGCAAGCCGACGGCGCCTCGATGCGTATCGGCATCCACATCGCCGCGCCTTCCCTTGGCATCCTGCCGGATTCTGCGGTGGACCTTGCCGCACGCGAGCGCATGTCGACGGTCTACCTGCCGGGCGACAAGATCACCATGTTGCCGCCGGAATGGGTCGACGCTTTCACCTTGGCCGAGGGCCGCCGCGCCCCGGTGGTCTCGCTCTACCTTTGGTGCGACCCGCACACCCTGGCGATCGATCGCATGGAGACGCGCGTCGAGTCGGTGCGTATCGATGCCAACCTGCGGCACGACGCGCTCGATCCACTCTTCAATGCCGACACCCTGATGGCGGGCCTTGGCGACTTTGCATGGCGCGACGAGTTGCTGACCTTGCACCGACTCGCACGTCAACTTGAGCAGAGCCGTGGTCGTAACTCCGACACCCAGCCCGACAAGGTCGACTACAGCTTCGCCATCGAGCCCGGTGACGGTAGCCCGGACTCCGAGCGGGTGCGTATCGCGCCTCGCAAGCGCGGCTCTCCGATCGATCTGGTCGTCTCTGAGCTGATGATCCTTGCCAACAGCGAGTGGGGGCGTGCGCTCGACGACGCCGGTCTCGCCGGCATCTACCGCAGTCAGCAGTTCGGAAAGACGCGCATGGGCACCCAGCCGTCGCCGCACCAGGGCCTCGGTGTGAGCCACTATGTGTGGTCCACGTCGCCCCTGCGGCGCTACGCCGACCTCATCAACCAGCGCCAGATCATCGCCATGGCGCGTGGCGTTCCGCCGGTCTACTCGGCCCGCGACGATGCGCTGATGTCGGCAGTGCGGGATTTCGAACTCGCCTACGACGCCTACGCCGAGTTCCAGCGCCACATGGAGCGCTACTGGTGCCTGCGCTACCTGATCCAAGAGGGCTTGCGTGAGGTCGATGCAGTGCTGATCCGTGACGACCTGGTACGCCTGTCCGGGCTGCCACTGGTCATGCGTGCGCGTGCGTTGCCGCTCTGCGAACCTGGCGCGCCCTTGCGTCTTGCCGTCGATGACATCGACCTGCTCGATGTCTCCTGTCGCTTGACGCCGGTGGTCCGCTGAGGCGGATGGCCATCCAGCGATGAGGCTGTCGCCGCTTCTGGTCCAAAACAGGCTGGTCGTGGCCTTGGCGGTCTCGGCGCTCTTTCACCTGGCGATGCTGGGCACCCGCTTCCCGATGGCCCCTCGGCCACCCGAGACCTTGCGCGCACTCACCGTGATCATCGCGCCGCCGTCGCCACAAGTCCGGCCGGAGAAAGCGACCCGAGTCGCGCAGGCCGATTCCGCCGGCGGGGATGCCAGCCCGCGCGCTACCAACGCGCGCATCGCGCGATCGCCCGAGCTGCCGCGCCGACTGGCGCAGGCGCAGCAGAATGTCGCCAGCCTTGAGCAAAAGGTCGCCGAGATGCGTCATCTGGCTCAGACGAGTGATGTTCAGGTGCCGTCGACGCGCGCAGAGCCGGCACCGCAAGCACCACCGAACCCGACCCCGCCTCAGCAGGCGCAGCCACAACCGCATTTCAACCGTGCCGACCTGCTCACCCAAGGCAGTCGCATCGCGCGCCTCGAGACCGAGATCGCCCGCGATGCCGAGACTTACCAGCGCCGCCCGCGGCGCAAGGTGTTCGGCGCCACCGCCGTGGGCGTCAACTACGCGCGCTACGTCGAGGACTGGCGGCTCAAGGTCGAGGCGATCGGCAACCTCAACTATCCGCAAAAGGCGCGGGACCAGAACCTCAGCGGCACGCTGCAGTTGCTGGTCGCACTCAGGGCCGATGGGACGGTCGAGCGTATCGAGCTGTTGCGCTCCTCCGGGCAGGAAGTCCTCGACCAGGCGGCCGAGCGCATCGTCACGCTCGGTGCGCCGTATGCGCCTTTCCCTGAGGCGCTGCGTCGGGACACCGACATCCTGGAGATCGTCCGCACCTGGACTTTCAGCCGTGACCAGCGTCTGCATGGCGATGCGCAGTGAGTGGAGGCGGCGCAGTGGTGGTCGCTTCCCGCAAAACGTGCTCGCAAACCGGCAGAATGCGCGCTGGAACTCATCCAGCAGGCCAACGCCTCCATGCCCTCCCCCACCCTAGTCTCGCAGACCCTCGACGCGCGTTTGAACGGCGACGTGACCGCCGGCCGCCTGAGTCCCGGCCTCGCTACCGTGCTCCTTGCACTGGCCGCCTCGACGCGCCGCATCGCGGCCTTGGTCGGCAAGGGCGGGCTGACCGACATCCTCGGTAGCGCCGGGCAAGAGAACGTCCAGGGCGAGGTGCAGAAGAAGCTCGACGTCATCAGCAACGACATGATGATCGATGGGCTCGCCTCTACCGGGCACCTTGCCGCACTGGCCTCGGAAGAGATGGACCATCACCTGCCGGTGCCCGGCCCGCATGCGGCGGAACGCTATCTGGCACTGTTCGACCCGCTCGACGGTTCGTCAAACATCGACATCAACGCACCCATCGGCACCATCTTCTCGGTGCTACCGGCGCCCGCCGGGGAGATCAGCGACGCCTCGTTCCTGCAACCGGGCAGCCGACAGGTCGCGGCCGGCTACACCGTCTACGGCCCGGCCACCCAGCTGGTGCTCACCTATGGCCACGGTGTCGACATCTATACCCTCGACCGCGAAGCCGGGGACTATGTGTTGACCACGCCGGGCGTCATCGTTCCGCGGCAGACCTCCGAGTACGCCATCAATGCGTCCAACCAACGCTTCTGGGAAGCGCCAGTGCAGCGCTACATCGGCGAATGCCAAGCCGGTGCCACTGGCCCGCGCGGGCGCGACTTCAACATGCGCTGGAACGGCTCGATGGTGAGCGATGTGCACCGCGTGCTGAGCCGCGGCGGCATCTTTCTCTACCCTCGCGACAACAAGGTGCCACGCAAGCCCGGCCGCCTGCGCCTGATGTATGAGGCCAACCCGGTGGCGCTCATCATGCGCGAGGCTGGCGGCCTCGCTACTGACGCCGTTTCGCCCCTGCTCGACATCCAGCCCACCGAGCTCCACCAGCGTGTCGCCGTGGTCCTCGGCTCGGCCGAAGAGGTGGAGCGCGTCGCCGCCTACCACATCGAAGCATGACGCCCCGCTACGCTGTCGTTGGCAACCCGGTGGCGCACAGCCGCTCGCCGGAGATTCACGCCGCCTTTGCCCGCCAGTTTGGGCAGACCATCGAGTACACGCGCATCGAGGCGCCGGTCGACGGTTTCGTCGCCACCGTCAAGGCTTTCTTTGACCAAGGTGGCAGCGGCCTCTCGGTCACCGTGCCGTTCAAGACCGAGGCGCTGGCCTTCGCTGCAGACGCCACGCAGCGTGCACGGCTGGCCGGCGCCGCCAACGCACTGGCCCGCCAGGGCGACCAGGTGCTCGCCGACAATACCGACGGCATCGGTCTGGTGCGCGACCTCACCCTCAATCTCGGCGCAGACCTGACAGGACGCCGTATCCTGCTGCTCGGCGCGGGCGGTGCGGCACGCGGCGTGATCGGCCCCTTGCTCGCCGAATCGCCGGCGGCGCTGTTCGTGGCCAATCGCAACGGCGACCGCTCCGCCTCCCTTGCCTCGCACTTTGGCGCCGACGGGCCGCTCGATGGCGGTGGCTTCGATGAGATCGAGGGCACCTGGGATGTCGTCATCAACGCCACCAGCACCGGGCTACATGGCGAAGAGCTCCCGTTGGATCCAGAGTGCTTCGCCGCCGACGCGCTCGCCTACGAGATGGTCTACGGCGTCGAGACCCCGTTCATGGCCTTTGCGCGGGCGATCGGGGCGCGCGTCCACGACGGGCTCGGCATGCTGGTCGAGCAGGCGGCAGAGCAGTTCGGCCTGTGGCGCGGTGTGCGTCCGGAGACCGCGCCGGTGATCACTGCCTTGCGCAAGGTCTGAGCCTTGGCGGCGCTCCGCCCCGTCCGTCTGCTCTGGCGACTTGCGGGCCTTGCTGCGCTGCTGCTGTTGCTGTGGCACCTTTGGGTGGCTGCGTGTCTGCTGTGGTGGCGTTGGATGCCGCCTGGCGAGACTGCGTTCATGGAACTGCGCAAGGACGAGATGCTCGAGGATGGCAAACCCGGGCAGATCGACTACCGCTGGGTCGACTACGGCCGCATCTCACCACACCTCAAACGTGCGCTCGTGGCATCAGAAGATGCCAAGTTCCTGAGTCACGAAGGTTTCGACTGGGACGGCATCGAGACTGCGATGCAGAAGAACCTGCGTCGCGGGCGGATCGTCGCCGGCGGCTCGACCATCAGCCAGCAGCTCGCCAAGAATCTGTTCTTGTCCGATGCGCGCAGCGTACTGCGCAAGGCTGAGGAGGCGGTGATCACAGTGATGCTCGAGACGATCCTGCCCAAGCGACGCATCCTCGAGCTCTATTGCAACGTCATCGAGTGGGGTGACGGCGTGTTTGGCGCCGAGGCTGCGGCACGGCACTATTTTCGTGTCCCGGCGGCCGTGCTGGGCCCGGCGCAGGCGGCTCGGCTCGCCGCGATGGTGCCCAACCCGAGGTTGTATGACCGCCTGCGGCAGACGCCGGGGCTGGCCAAGCGGACCGCGATCATCAAGGCGCGGATGCCCCAGGCCGCGATCCCGCGTTAGGGCTCCAGCAACCCCGCCCGCACTGCCATGATCGCCAGCTCGGCCTGATTCGAGGCGCCGAGCTTCTGCTTGATGTTGTAAAGGTGGGTGCCGACCGTGCGCGGTGACAGGTGCAACACCGCAGCGATGTCGTTGACGCTCTGGCCCTTGGCGAGCGCCAGGAAGACCTCGAACTCGCGCGCCGAGAGCACGTCGACCGGGCTCTTGTCGCCGCTGATCTGCTCGACCGCCATCTGCTGCGCGATGGCCGCTTCCATGTACATCTTGCCGCTGGCGACCTGGCGGATGGCCTGGATCAGCTCCTCGGCCGCGCTGCGCTTGCTCAGGTAGCCGGCCGCACCGGCCTTGAGGACGCGCTTGGGGTGGATGGTGTCCTCGTGCGCCGACAGGATGAGGATGCGCGCTGCGTTGTCCTTGGCCAGCACACGCGTCACCGCCTCGAGCCCACCCATGCCGGGCATCGACAGGTCCATCACCAGCACGTCGGGCTTGAGCTCGACGAAGCGCTTGACCGCCTCCTCGCCGCTCTCCGCCTCGCCGATCACCTCGATGTCGTGCGTGCCTTGCAGCAGCAAGCGGAAGCCCATGCGGACCACAGCGTGGTCGTCGGTCAGGACGACGCGGATCTTTGCCATCTCTCTCCCCCACCCTCTCCCGTCTACCCGAGGTCCTGCGGGATGCGCGCGCGAACCTCGGTGCCACCCTCTGCGATCGCCTCGACACTCAGCGTACCGCCAAGCGACTGTACGCGGTCGCGCATGCCCACAAGCCCAAAGCGGCCGGAGTCTTCGATGCGCTCCTGCGGGATACCCAGACCGTCGTCGCGCACCGTCAGCGCGATCTCACCATCAAGGCGCTCCAGCCGAATGAGCACCGCCGTCGCCTGGGCGTGCTTGACCACGTTGGTGACGCATTCCTGCGCGACGCGGAACAGGGCGATCTGCTGTTCGCTCGACAGTGGTCCGACCCCGTCTACGATCTCGAGCCAGAACTCCAGGTCTGGGTACTGCTTGATCCACTCGTTGACCGAATCGCGCAGGGTCTCGGCGAGCCCGAAGCGCTCCAGCGCGACCGGCCGCAGGCGGCGGATGATGTGGTGAACCGCGTCATAGATCTGCCCTGCGGCCGAGACGATGGCCTGACTGGCGGCGTGCGTCTGCGGGTCGTTCTCGATGGTGCGGTTGGCGGTCGCCTGTGCGATGGTCTTGACCGCCGTGACGTACTGGCCGAGCTCGTCGTGCAGCTCCATGGCCAGCGCCCGGCGCTCCTCCTCAAGATGCGTCTGTACCACCTGCGCCATCTGCCGGCTGGCGTCAAGTTCGCGGCTCACTGCTTCGGCGCGTCGGCGTTCGCTGATGTCGTGGTAGGCGACGATCGAGCCGATCACCTCGGTGCTGCCGGGTCGCACCAGGGGTGAGGCGCGGTAAGAGACCTCGAGCGAGCGGCCCATGCGGGTGCGGCGGACGGTATCTGTCGGCTCGACGGCCTGACCCGCGGCGAGATGCCGGAGGTCGCCCTCGAACGACTGCAGCTGGTGCTCAGGAACGAGGTGCCGCGAATCAAGCCCAGAGAGGTCTTCGGGCGGGAAGCCGAACAGCCGCTCGGCGGCCGGGTTCCACAGCAGAACGCGGCCCTCGGTGTCGAGCAGGAGGATGGCATCGGTGGTCTGGCGCATCGCGAGGGCCAATGATTCGTTCTCGCGGAGGCTGCGTTCGAGCGTCTCGGCCATCTTGTTGAAACCGTCACCAAGCGCCTGCAGCTCCGAGGTGTCGATGCCCTTGACGCGTGCGCCGAGGTCGCCATCGGCCATGCGCTCGAGCCCCCGAAGCAGCGTCGAGACCGGCTGCAAGGCGCGGCCGATGATCCAATAGACCAACAGGTTGGCGAGCACGAAGAAGCCCAACGACAGCCACGCCAGTCGTGTCACATCGTCCCACGCATCCAGCGTGGCGCGGCTCGCATCGGGCGTCACCTCGAGCCGCAGACCGGGGGCAGCGAGGCGCAGCCCCTTGAGCTCGGGCTCGACCAGGCCGGCGAACCATGCGGGCGCGTGTCGGCCCTGTTTGTAACGCGACGGTGGCGAGGTGTAGAGCACCTCACCGTTGTCGCCGTACATCACGACATCGTGTGCGCGGATGCGGCCGACGCTGCCGAGGAAGCCGCGCACCATCTCGGCTCGGGTCATCGCCGTCGGCACGAATTGCGTGCTGTAGACCACCGTGCTCAGGAGTTGCATGGTGACACGGCTGGTCGCCTCCATCTCTTCGCGGATCTGCCGTCGGATGTCCTCAAGCATGAGCATCGCCGTCAGCGTGAAGAACACCAGTACCAGTGTGGTGACCAAGGCATTGATGCGGAAACGCAGGCTGTTGCGCTTCATGGCATTCCGGCCGAAGCAAGGCGGCGGTCAGGACCGGTGATCACCGGACAGCCTCCAGCGCTGCCATGAGGGCATCCGCGATCGTCGGCTCGAACGCGCTGTGGCCTGCGCCCTCGAGGATGGTGAGTTGCGCGTGCGGCATGGCCCGGGCGAGCTCGAAGGCAGTCTGCGGTGGGCAGATGGTGTCGAGTCGGCCCTGCACGATCCAGGTCGGGATAGTGGACAAGCGGCGTGCGTCGCGCAGCAACTGCGCCTCGTCGAGGAAGCCGCCGCCGGCGATGTAGTGCAGTT
>DALYGT010000008.1:0-2672 GCA_031971375.1 Burkholderiales bacterium
CCTTGTACCCGGACTTGCGCGAGCGGTTCCACGGGCCATGTAGCGCGACCACCGCGTCGCCGCGCCAGAAGGTCACACCCAGCGGTGCCACATGCGCGCCAAGCTTGGCCATCGGCGGCACGAACTCGCGGCAGCTGCGGCCCTTGCCGAACACCGGATCGAGCGTGTCGCCCTGGTGACAGAACGGGAAGCCGAAGTGCTGCCCCGGCCGGGTGACGCGATTGAGTTCGCAGCTGGGCAGGTCGTCGCCGAGCCAGTCGCGGCCGTTGTCGGTGAACCAGAGATGGCCGGTGCCAGGTTCGAAGTCGAAGCCGACCGAGTTGCGCACGCCGCGTGCCAATACCTCGCGCTGACTGCCGTCTGGGCGCATGCGCACGATCTGCGCGTAGCCGTCGGCGTCGCGGTCGCAGACATTGCAGGGCGCACCGATCGGCACGATGAGCCGGCCCTCGGCGTCGATGCGGAGGTACTTCCAGCCGTGGTGCTCGTCGGACGGCAGGCGGTCGGTGACGAGCTCGGGGCGGACCCGCGGGCCGCCGCCCGCCACCTCGGCGATGCGTGCCTCGACCTGACGGACGCGATAGATGCGTCCGACATCAGCGATGTAGAGGTCTGCGGCGTGGACGGCAATGCCGGTCGGCATCTGCAGATCGCCGACCAGCGTGACGACGCGTCGCTCAGGCGCCGACGCGCCGGGCAGCACGGCGCTGACCACGCCCGCGTCGCGCGAACCGACCAGCAAGGTGCCAGACGGCAGCAGCGCCATCTGCCGGGCATTGCTCACGCCGCTGGCGTAGACCTCGATGGCGTAGCCCTGAGGCACCTTCAAGCGGGAGATGCCGCCGGGTTCGGCAGCGTGGGTGGCGAGCGGGACCGCGAACAGCGCGACGGCCAGTGGCAGCGAGGCCGGAAGCCGCGTGCTAGCCTTCGTCGCGGCTTTGCAAACCCTGGACCACGCGCCGAGCCGTCTCAGGACCCGCTTGCCTATCAACTTTGCTGTGAGACCAGACCCAGCTTTGACCACGCCCACCTGTACGCCCCCCGTCTATACGCTCCACATCGACGACCCTCGCCGACACCTCTGGCAGGTCCGTGTCACCGTAGAACAGCCAGCCGCCGATGGCCAGCGCTTCCGCTTGCCGGTCTGGATCCCGGGCAGCTACCTGGTCCGCGAGTACGCCAGGCATGTCGTGAGTGTGAGCGCCCACTGTGACGATGGGCCGGTCAGCGTGCTAAAGACCGACAAGCAGACTTGGCAAACCGCGCCCTGCAGCGGCCCGCTGCACTTCGAGCTGACGGTCTACGCCCGCGACGAATCGGTGCGTGGCGCCTGGGTCGACGATCGCCGCGCCTACTTCAACGGCGCCGCCCTGTTGCCTTGGGTCGAGGGCCAGGAGACCGGCCCGCAGCGACTGCGCATCGAACGCATCGCTGACGGCTGCGCCGCCGGCTGGAAGGTCGCCACGGCGATGGCCGCCGAAGTGGTGGACGCCGATGGCTATGGCAGCTACACCGCCGCCGACTACGACGAGCTCATCGACCACCCGGTCGAGATCGCGGCGTGGCAGATGGTCGGGTTCACGGCCTGCGGCACGCCGCACCGGATCATCCTCACTGGCGCTGGAAGCGGTGGCGATGGAAGCGGTGGCGATGGAAGCGGTGGCGATGAGCGCGGCGGCGACCGCGGCCCGGCGGGCCATCGGAACACCGACCTCGCCCGCCTCGCTGCCGACGTGCAAAAGATCTGCGAATGGCAGATCGGCTTGTTCGGTGGCCAGGCGCCTTTCCCGTGCTACGACTTCCTCTGCCTCGCCACCCGCGGCGGCTATGGCGGGCTCGAGCACCGCGCCAGCACCAGCCTGATCTTCCAGCGCGACCACCTGCCGCGCGCCCGCGGCCATGACGACAAGGGCTACCACACCCTGCTCGGTCTGTTCAGCCACGAGTACTTCCACAGCTGGCTGGTCAAGCGCATCAAGCCGGCGGACTTCGCGCCCTACGACCTCACGCGCGAGAACCTGACCCGTCAGCTCTGGCTGTTCGAGGGCTTCACCTCCTACTACGACGACCTCGCGCTGCTGCGCGCCGGCGTGATCGACGCGGCCACCTACCTCAAGCTGCTCGCCGAGACCATCAGCCGCGTCCACGGCATGCCCGGGCACCGTGTCCAAACCCTCGAGGACGCCAGTCTGGATGCCTGGATCAAGTACTACCGGCCCGACGAGAACAGCCCCAACGCCACTGTCAGCTACTACGCCAAAGGCGCGCTCGTGGCGCTCTCGCTCGACCTGCACCTGCGTCGCGAGACCGCCGGCCGCGAGACCGACAATCGGGTGACGCTCGACGCGGTGATGCAGGCGCTGTGGGCGCAGCATGCCGAGGCGCCCCTGCACGACGGCGACTTTGAGGCGCTGGCCGAGGCCGTGAGCGGCGTCGAGCTGGGTGCGTTCTTCGAGCGCGCGCTACGCAGCACCGACGCGCTGCCCCTGCACGAACAGTTGCCGGCCTTCGGCGTCGACTGGCAGTGGCGCGTCGGCGAGTCAGATGACAAGGCGGAGACGGTGACGCTCGGTGCGAAGTTCGAGCGGTCCGGTGCGGCGCGGGTCAAGACCGTGCTGCCGGGCGGGCCGGCGCAGCGTGCGGGCCTCGCGCCGGGCGACGAGGTGGTCGCG
>DALYGT010000008.1:2772-6536 GCA_031971375.1 Burkholderiales bacterium
GCCGGGCGGGCCGGCGCAGCGTGCGGGCCTCGCGCCGGGCGACGAGGTGGTCGCGGTCGACGGCTGGCGGGTCGACGCGGCGACGCTACACGGCGCGCTCAAGGCACTTGCGCCAGGGGTCCCGGTGGTGCTGCACAGCGCCCGCGACGGCCGGCTACGCACTGCACAGATCGTGCCGGTGGCGCCGGAACCCGACACGTGTGTGCTTAAGCTTGCGGCATCAGCGGATGCTGCCGCGCTAGAACTGCGCCGGCACTGGCTCGGGGCCTGAGTCGAGGCTCAGTCCACCCATTCGCTCTTGAGGATCTTCCACTCCTGCTTGCCGCCCTCGATGTTGGAGCAGCCGAGCGGCTCGGGCTCCTCGCCCGGTTTGAGCAGCGACTTGCCGCGGTCGGCGGTGCGGTTCTCCATGTACCAGCGCTCGAGGACCAGCTTCATGGTGCGGCTCGGGTGCTTGTTGGCGATGTAGATCATCACCCCCTTGCGATCGACGCACTTGGCGTCGAAGTCGGTGCTGAAGGCGACGAACTTGAGCGGGTCCTCGTCCTCGGCAGCAGCCACGCCAGGCAGCGCGAGGGCCGTGAGTGACAAGGCAAACGTGGCCAGCCGCAGCGCGAGGCTGCATCGATAGCGGCGAGTGGACGGAACAAGGGTACCAGCGGGTCGGGACCCAGTGACACGAGACCTGCGGATGCTGGACATGGCTGAGTAAACTCCGATCGGCTTGCGCGGTCTGACCGTGCGATCCCGATTTTGCTCCCTGTGCGCCACCAATTGTCCGCCAGACTGCCCACTTACTCAGCCCCATCGCCGCACGCGATCGACAGCGGCTCGCCCGCCGGTCCGGTCGCGGACCGGCTCTTGGCAGCGCCGGTCCGGTCGAGGGGCACCAACGCGCGCCATCGCCTCGTCGCCCTGCGCTGCCTGGGTCGCCTCGGGCTGCAGGCGCTGCGCCAGCGCTGTTCACCGCTCGAGGCGCTCAACCGCCTGGTGCCGGACCACACGCACCGCTACATCGGCGCTCTGGCGTACGGCGACCATGCGCGGCAGGCGCTCGACCTCTACCTGCCGCTCGGCGACCCACCCGATTCCGGCTGGCCGGTGCTGCTGTTCTTCTACGGCGGCAGTTGGCAAAGCGGTAGCCGCGGCGAGTACCGCTTCCTCGGCGAGGCGCTGGCGGCACGCGGCATCGTCACCGCCGTCGCCGACTACCGCCTGCACCCCGAGGTGCGCTACCGCGAGTTCCTCGAGGACAGCGCGGCCGCACTCGCCTGGCTGCGCCGCGAGGTGCCCACGCACGGCGGTGACACGGCGCGACTATTCGTTGCCGGGCACAGTGCTGGCGCCTACAACGCTGCCATGCTCGCCCTCGACGGACGCTGGCTGGCGCCGCACCGGCTCAAGCCGACCGAGGCGATGGCCGGCTGGATCGGCATCGCCGGACCCTACGACTTCTGGCCGCTGTTCGACCCGGCGCTGATGGCAATCTTCAACCCGCCTGACGACCCGGAGACGACACCGGCCGACACTCAGCCCATCTTCTACGCCACTGACAACGCGCCGCCGACGCTGCTGGTCGCGGCACGCGAGGACAGCATCGTCTACCCAGGGATCAACACCGGCGGCCTGTCGGGACGATTGCGCGGTTTGGGCGTGCCGGTGATCGAGCGCTATTGCGCCCGTGCCAACCATTACACGGTGGTCGGCGCGTTTGCCGAGACGCTGCGACCGATCGCGCCGGTGCTTGATGACGTCTGTAATTTCGTCGCCGGGCCGTGGAAAGGCTGCCAACAGGCTTAGCCGTCACCCTCGGGCGAAAAGCGCCCGGGCGAGTCACTCGTCAGATCACCGGGAACCGACCGGGGATTCGGAAAACGCCACCCGCGCACGAACATTTGTCACATTTCTTGCAGCGGAGGGGGTGGCAGGCGACCGATATTTGGCTATTCTGCATTGACGCATCCTGTCCTTGACTGGAGGTGTCTGTGGAAGACCGGCTTGCTCATCGATTGGTGGCCCTCGCCCTTGCGCTGATGCCTGCGCTGGCCTTGGCCAACGTGTTCGGCGTCGACAAGCGCGAGCAGGCGCCGGCAGACAGCGATCCGCTGCGCTGGGTCGGCGAGCTCTACAGCGAGACCGACCAGTTCCAGACCGGCAGCGCAGTGTTGGTGGGCGAGTGCCACATCCTCAGCGCCTACCACTCCACCTTCTACCGCCGCGACGGCAATCTCAACAAACCGTCCAGCTACGTGGTGTCGCGCTTCATGCTCGACCCCGACCCCGACAAGCCCGGCAGCTTCCGCCGCAGCACTCTGGCTCGCCCGGTGCTGTGGGGGGAGTTCAGCAGATGGTCGCTACGCGGCCAGTCGGAGGACTGGGCGCTGCTGCAACTCGATGACTGCCTCGGCCGCGAGGTCGGCTACGCGCAGGTCGCCAGCGCCGGCGAGAAGGCGCGCAATGGCTACGGCGAATTGCTGTTCGCCGGCTACCCGCAGTCGCGCCGCACCTTGGGCGGTGTGACCCTCGAGCGCGGCTGCCACGCGTGGGACTACGGCCCGGTGTTCCCGATCGTCGGCGTCGATTGCGCTTTTGAGAGGGGTGCTTCGGGTGGGCCGCTGATGGAACTCATCGAAGGCCGCTGGACCGTGGTCGGCGTGGCCAGCTACCGCAGCAACCCGGTCGAAGAGCCACTGCCGGCATACATGAGCAAGCACCGCAACGTCATGGTGTCGTCTGATTCCTTCAGCGCCCGCATCGGGCAGAGCCTCAAGCTGGCTGCGCCCTCTCGGGTGCCCGCCGATGGACAGGGGGACGCGACCCCGAGTCTTGCCGGCGTCCATCACCGGGACTGAACACCCGACATTGAACAGCGATGCGGCCGCGCCGGATAACATCCGGAATGGCCCTTCGCTCCACCGTCTACAAGGCTGAACTCCAGGTCAGCGACCTCGACCGCCAGGTCTTCGAGTCGCAGACGCTCGCGCTGGCGCTGCACCCCTCCGAGACCGAGGAGCGCCTGATGGTGCGACTGCTCGCCTACGCCCTGCACATCGGCGAGGGGCTCGCGTTTGGGCGCGGCATCTCCTCCGACGACGAGGCCACGATCTGGCAGCACGATCTCGCCGGCAACCTGCAGCTGTGGATCGAGGTCGGCCTGCCCGACGAGCGCTTGTTGCGCCGCGCCGCCGGCCGCGCGCGCGAGGTGGTGCTCTACGCCTACGGCGGCCGCGCGGTGAGCGTCTGGTGGCAGCAGAACCGCGACGCGCTGGTCCGGCTCGCCAACCTGCGCGTGTTCGAGGTGCCGCAGGAGCTGAGTCGTGCCTTGGCCACCTGCGCCGCCCGCAACATGGCGGTGCAGCTCACGGTGCAGGACGGCCTGATCTGGTTCGCGGTGGGCGAGACCACCGTCGAGGGGTCGCTGACGGCGCTACAGCCGGCGGGCTGAAGCAGCTCGACGACCCGGCGCAAGCTCGCCTCGCTGGCTTGCCCGGGCCGCGCCCAGCCGGCTTTTCCCGCACTGCACCCGCACTACCCCCGCGCCAGCGCCGGCGCCAGATAGCGCCCGGTATGGCTCTCCGGCGTGGCTGCGACCTGCTCCGGCGTGCCGGCCGCGATGATGCGCCCGCCCCCTGCGCCACCCTCAGGGCCGAGATCGACGATCCAGTCGGCGGTCTTGATCACATCCAGATTGTGCTCGATCACCACCACCGTGTTGCCGTGTTCGCGAAGCCGGTGCAGCACCTTGAGCAGCAGGTCGATGTCGT
>DALYGT010000008.1:6636-9288 GCA_031971375.1 Burkholderiales bacterium
GTGTTGCCGTGTTCGCGAAGCCGGTGCAGCACCTTGAGCAGCAGGTCGATGTCGTGGAAGTGCAGGCCGGTGGTCGGCTCATCGAGAATGTAGAGCGTGCGCCCGGTGTCGCGCTTGCTCAACTCCAGTGACAGCTTGACGCGCTGAGCCTCGCCGCCGGAGAGCGTGGTCGCGCTCTGGCCCAAGGTGATGTAGCCGAGGCCCACATCCATCAGCGTCTGCAACTTGCGCGCGATGACCGGCACCGCGTCGAAGAAGGCCAGCGCCTGCTCGACCGTCATCTGCAGCACCTCGGAGATGGTGCGGTCCTTGTAGCGCACATCCAGCGTCTCGCGGTTGTAGCGCTTGCCGTGGCAGACGTCGCAGGGTACGTAGACGTCCGGCAGGAAGTGCATCTCGACCTTGATGACGCCGTCGCCCTGGCAGGCCTCGCAGCGGCCGCCCTTGACGTTGAAGCTGAAGCGGCCCGGCCCGTAGCCGCGCTCGCGTGACAAGGGCACGCCGGCGTACAACTCGCGGATCGGCGTAAAGAGCCCGGTGTAGGTGGCCGGGTTGGAGCGCGGCGTGCGCCCGATCGGGCTCTGGTCGACCGAGATGACCTTGTCGAAGTGCTGCAAACCATCGACCGCCGCGTGCGCCGCCGGCTCGCTGCTGCCGCCATAGAGCGTGCGCGCGATGGCGGTGTAGAGCGTGTCGTTGATGAGCGTCGACTTGCCCGAGCCCGACACGCCGGTCACACACGTGAGCAGCCCGACCGGGATGGCCAGATCGACGTTCTGCAAGTTGTTGCCGGTGGCGCCGAGCACCCGCAGCCAGCGTTCGCCCGGTTCGATGCGCCCGCCCGGCAGTTCGATGCGGCGACGGCCACTCAGGAAGGCGCCGGTCAGCGAATCAGGGTGAGCGGTCACTTCGTCCGAAGTGCCCTGCGCGACGATCTCGCCACCGTGCTCGCCAGCACCTGGACCCATGTCGACCACATAGTCGGCGGCGCGGATCGCGTCCTCGTCGTGCTCGACCACGATCACCGTGTTGCCGATGTCACGCAGGCGCTTGAGCGTCTCGAGCAGGCGGTCGTTGTCACGCTGGTGCAGGCCGATGCTCGGCTCGTCGAGCACGTACATCACACCGGTGAGCCCCGACCCGATCTGGCTGGCCAGACGGATGCGCTGCGCCTCGCCGCCGCTGAGTGTGTCCGCCGAGCGGTCCAGCGACAGGTAGTCCAGACCCACATTGATCAGGAACTGCAGCCGGGCGCGGATCTCCTTGACGATCTTCTCGGCGATCGATGCGCGCTGGCCGGACAGCGTCAGCTCGTCGAAGAAGCGCACCGAGTCGCGCAGCGGCTTGCGCGAGATGGCGTGCAGGGTCTCGCCGCCGACGAACACGTGGCGCGCCTCGCGGCGGATGCGCGCACCCTCGCAGGTCGGGCAGGGCTGGCTGTTGAGGTAGCGCGCCAGCTCCTCGCGCACCAGCGTCGAGTCGGTCTCGCGGTAGCGCCGCTCGAGGTTGGGGATGATGCCCTCGAAGCTGTGCTCGCGCAGGAAGGTGTTGCCGCGCTCGCCGAGATAGGTGAAGGCGATGCTCTCGCGCGCCGAGCCGTAGAGGACCACCTGCTGGTGTTCGGGCGACAGCGCCTCGAACGGCGTCTCGGTGGAGAAGCCGTAGTGCCGCGCCAGGCTCTGCAGCATCATGAAATAGAACTGGTTGCGGCGGTCCCAGCCCTTGATCGCGCCGGAGGCCAGCGACAGCTGCGGGAAGGCCACCACGCGCTTGGGGTCGAAAAAGGTCACGTTGCCCAGACCGTCACACTTGGGGCAGGCGCCGACCGGGTTGTTGAAGGAGAAGAGGCGCGGCTCGAGCTCGGCGATCGAGTAGCCGCAGACCGGGCAGGCGAAGTTCTGGCTGAAGAGATGCGCCCTGCCCGAGTCCATCTCCAGCGCCAGCGCGCGGCCTTCCGACAGCCGCAGCGCGGTTTCGAAAGATTCCGCCAGCCGCTGCTTGGCGTCCTCGCGCACCTTGAGGCGGTCGACCACCACCTCGATGCTGTGCTTGCGCTTCTTGTCCAGCCGCGGCACGGTGTCAAGCTCGTGCACCTCGCCATTGACGCGTACCCGCACGAAGCCTTGCGCGCGCAAGTCCTCGAAGAGGTCGGCCTGCTCGCCCTTGCGGTCGGTGACCACCGGCGACAGCACCATGACCTTGGTGTCCTCGGGCAGGGCCAGCACGTGGTCGACCATCTGCGACACGGTCTGCACCGCCAGCGGCTCGTCGTGGTCGGGGCAGCGCGGCTCGCCGATGCGCGCAAACAGCAGCCGCAGGTAGTCGTGGATCTCGGTCACGGTGCCGACCGTCGAGCGCGGGTTGTGGCTGGTCGCCTTCTGCTCGATCGAGATCGCCGGGGAGAGGCCCTCGATGAGGTCGACGTCGGGCTTCTCCATGAGCTGCAGGAACTGGCGCGCGTAGGCCGACAGGCTCTCGACGTAGCGGCGTTGGCCTTCGGCGTAGAGGGTATCGAAAGCGAGGCTCGACTTGCCCGAGCCCGACAGACCGGTGATGACGATGAGCCGGTCCCGCGGGAGGTCGAGGCTGACGTTCTTGAGGTTGTGCGTCCGTGCGCCGCGGATGCGGATGAAGTCCATGGGAGGGGCCCGG
>DALYGT010000008.1:9388-14711 GCA_031971375.1 Burkholderiales bacterium
GAGGTTGTGCGTCCGTGCGCCGCGGATGCGGATGAAGTCCATGGGAGGGGCCCGGAGCCAAACTGTTAATATTACCGCCTGCCCACTGGCTCGCCCAAGTCCTTCGGCCCAAGCGCAGCATCACCTTGCGCGGATGTGGTCATGGCCCTCTACCCTTCGGACCCCCGAGCCGGCCTGCGGAAAGCCCACGAGACACCCACCCGAACATGGACACCGAACGCGACGCCACCGCCGGTAGTAACGCCCCGCCGCGCATGAGCCGCGCCGAGATGCGCGCGACCGGCTGGCTGGCGTCGATCTCGGCACTGCGCCTGTTCGGCCTGTTCGTCATCCTCCCGGTGTTCGCGCTCTACGCCAAGACGCTGCCGGGCGGCGAGGACCACACCCGCGTCGGTCTGGCGATGGGCATCTACGGGCTCACCCAGGGCGCGCTGCAGATCCCCTTCGGCTGGATCTCCGACCGCATCGGGCGGCGCCCGGTGCTCTACTTCGGCCTGACCCTGTTCGCGCTCGGCAGCGCGGTTGCCGCGTGGGCGCCGGACCTGGTCTGGGTGACGGTGGGCCGCGCCTTGCAGGGCGCCGGCGCCATCTCCGGCGTGGTGCTGGCCTGCGTCGCGGATGTGATCGACGAGCGACAACGCGGCAAAGCAATGGCCTTCATCGGCGTGACCATCGGGCTGACCTTCGCCGGCTCGCTGGCGCTCGGCCCGGTCCTCGAGCGTGGCATCGGCGTGCCCGGCATCTTTGCGCTGACCGGCGTACTGGCGGTCGGCGCGCTGCTCGCCGTCGGCCGTGTGGTGCCTGCGGTCAACCGCAGCGGGCCGGCGCCGGTGGCGTTCGCCGAGGTGATCCGCATCCCGGCGCTCAACCGACTCAATGTCGGCGTCTTCGCCCTCCACCTCACGCTGATGGCGCTGTTCGTGGTGGTGCCGCTGATGATGCGCGACGCCGGCCTCGGCGAGGACCGCCACTGGCAGGTCTACCTGGCAGCCATGATCGCCGCCGTGGTGCTGATGATCCCGGCCCTTGTGCTGGCCGAGAAGCGCGGCAAGGGCAAGGCGGTGATGATCAGCGGCATCGCCCTGCTGCTGGCGACGCAGGTGGTGCTGGGATTTGCTGCCGGCGCCGGACTGGCGCTGGTGGTCGGCGCCCTGCTGGCCTACTTCGTCGCCTTCAACATCCTCGAGGCGCAGCTGCCGTCAATGATCTCGCGCTTTGCGCCGGCCGGCGCGCGCGGCTCGGCCAGCGGCCTCTACGCCACCCTGCAGTTCGTCGGCACCTTTCTGGGCGGCGCGATCGGCGGCTGGCTGTACCAGCACCATGGGTCATTTGCCGTATTCGCATTCTGCTCGGCGGTCACTACCATCTGGCTCATCGCTGCGCTCGGCATGCCGTCCGCACCGCCGCGACAACCGTCCGGCGCTCACGCTGCGGCCTGAGCAACGGCACTCAACCTACACCTGGAGACAGACATGGCTTCCGTCAACAAAGTGATCCTCATCGGCAACCTCGGCCGTGACCCCGAGGTGCGCTACCTGCCGAGCGGCTCGGCCGTATGCAACCTGCGCATCGCCACCACCGAATCATGGAAGGACAAGGCCAGCGGGGAGAAGAAAGAGCTCACCGAATGGCATTCGGTGGTGTTGTTCGACAAGCTCGCCGAGATCGCCGGGGAGTACCTGCGCAAGGGCCGCTCGGTCTACATCGAGGGCCGCCTGCAGACGCGCAAGTGGCAGGACAAGGAGACTGGCGCAGACCGCTACAGCACCGAGGTCCGCGGCGACGTCATGCAGATGCTGGGCAGCCGCGAGGGTGGCGGCATGGGTGGCAGCGATGAGGGCGGCGAAGCGCCGGCGCGCAGCAGCGCCAAGCCGGCGACCAAGTCCGCCGCGCCGGCAGCTGGCGGTGCTGATCCGTACGACAGCTTCGAGGACGACGTCCCGTTCTGAGAACGGGCGCGGTTCAGGCGGCTGCGGGCGCGTTGAGCGACCTGCGGTAACGGTTGAGGTCCTGCACGGTCTCGAAAGTCTGCTCGAACAGGCTGGAGAGATTGCGCAGGATGCCACCGGTGACGCGACGCTCGCACTCGTCGTCAAAGCGGATCTGTTCGTCGAGCCAGTGTTCGAGCCACTCCGGGTCTGGCAAACGGCTCTGCACGGTGTCGTTGGGGAACAAGGACTCGTTGACGTGCAGGTTGGTCGGATGCATCGGCTTGCCAGCGCGTCGCGGGCTTGCCATCAACATCCCGATCTTGGCGAATGCCGTGCGCGCCTCATTGCCGGCCCGCTCGACGGCACGCCGCATGAACTTGAGGTATGCGCCACCATGCCGGGCTTCGTCGCGCGAGAGCAGGTCATAGATGTGCTTGATGACCGGCTCGGTGTGCCACTCGGCCGCACGGCGGTACCACTGGGTCAGGCGCACCTCGCCACAGAAGTGCAGCATCAGCGTCTCGAGCGGAGGCGCCGGGTCGAACTCAAAGCGCACCGCATGCAGCTCGTCCTCGGTAGGCGCGAGATCCGGCCGGAAGCGCCGCAGGTACTCCATCATCACCAGTGAGTGCTTCTGCTCCTCGTAGAACCAGATGCTCATGAATGCCGAGAAGTCAGAGTCGTGGCGATTGTCGCGGAGGAACATCTCGGTGGCGGGGAGTGCCGCCCACTCGGTGATGGCGTTGTATTTGATGGTGCGCGCCTGATCGTCGCTGAGCAGGCTTGCGTCATAGGCATCCCATGGCACGTCCTCCGCCATGTTCCAGCGCGCCTTTTCCAGCGATTTAAAGAGTTCCGGGTAGAGCATCACGGCATTCACCTGATCATTCGGTGTACTCAAACACCTTTACGACACGTTTGACGCCGGGAGTCCCGGCAGCGATCTCGGCAGCAGCGGCACCTTCGTCCTTGCTGACAAGGCCCATCAAGTAGACCACCCCGGCCTCAGTGAATACCTTGACATGGTTGGCGTTGAAGCGTTTCTTGCCCTCGCTGAGAAAACGCGTCTTGACGCGCGTGGTGAGGTAGACGTCGTTGCTGCGCTCGCCGAGGGTGCTCGGGCGGCCGATGCTGAGCTCGTTCTGCACGCGCTTGACGTTGTCGACATCGGCGGCGATCTTGCCGACCTTGGCCTTGGTCGCCTCGTCGGGCACCTCACCCGTGATGAGGAGGACGCGGTTGAAACTGACCGCGTTCACGTGAACCTTGTCGCCGAGCTTGGACGGACCGGTCAGGGTCTCGACCTTGAGTTCGATGCGCTCGTCCTCGATGTAGATGCCGCTGGTGCGCCGGTCATCGGCCATCATCACCCCGGTGCCCATGCCTCCCGCAATGATCGGGAAGCAGCCTGAGAGGCTGGCAGCCACGGCGGTCAGAGCAAGGGTAGTGGCGATCAGGGTGTGGCGCATGGGGTCTCCGCGAGCGTGAAACGTATCAGTCATAAATGACCATTGTTACGGTCATATTGTTTCATGCCTCAAAAGCACTGCGTAACCACTCGATCCTTTGCGCGGCGCCGCAGACCAGCACCACATCAAAGCGGCAGGCCGGCAGGCGGCCGAGCCGCATCAGGTAGTGTCGCGCCGCGTTGACGATGCGCTGGCGCTTCTGCGCGGTGATGCTCCACGCGGCGCCGCCGTAGCGCTCGGAGCGGCGCTGTCGCACCTCGACGAAGACCAACACGTCGACCTCCATGCAGACAAGGTCGATCTCGCCCAACCGACAGACATAGTTGCGTGCCAATACGTGCAGACCCGCCGCCTTGAGATGCGCGGCAGCGAGTTCTTCGGCGGCCTCGCCAAGGGTGTTCAAGTGGGCACCAACGTCGATCGGCCCGATCGAGACCACTCGCAGAGAGCGCTTCCCGGCCGCCCGAGGCGTGGACACCCGGTCGCGTATAGTCCACATGGTCCGGCAGCAACCTGCGGCCGGCCCACCGTGCGCCCATGAGCCTTGCCGACGCCCCACCCCTGCCACCCGCACTCTACGTGGTCGCCACGCCGATCGGCAACCTCGGCGACATCACCCTGCGCGCGCTCGAGGTGCTGCGAGGTGTCGACCGCATCGCCTGCGAGGACACGCGGCATTCGCGGCTGCTGCTGCAGCACCACGGCATCGGCACGCCGCTGTTCGCGGTGCACCAACACAACGAAGCAGCATCCGCCGCACGCATCGTCGAGGCGTTGCAGCAGGGTGAGCGCATCGCGCTGATCAGCGATGCCGGCACCCCCGGCATCTCCGACCCCGGCGCGGTGGTGGCGGCCGCCGTGCGCGAGGCCGGTCTCGCCGTGGTGCCGATCCCCGGCCCCAGTGCGCTGACCTGCGCGCTGTCGGCGAGCGGACTGCCGCCGGGGCCAGTGACCTTCGCCGGGTTCCTCCCGGCCAAGGCCGCTGCGCGGCGCAAGGCTCTCGGCGAGCTTGCCGCACTGCCGAGCGCGCTGGTGTTCTACGAGGCACCGCACCGGGTGGTCGACGCGCTCGCCGATATGGCGGCGATGCTCGGCGGCGAGCGCCTCTGCCTGATCGCGCGCGAACTCACCAAGCGCTTCGAGACGCTGCACCGCCTGCCACTGGCCGAGGCCGCGAACTGGGTCGGCGCCGACGCCGACCGGCAACGCGGCGAGTTCGTGATCGTCGTGGAGGCGGCCGGCGGGACCGCCGCGGAGGCCAGGGACGCCGATGCGCTGATGCGGGTGCTGCTCGAGGAACTGCCGCCCAACCAGGCGGCGCGACTGGCGGCCAAAGCGACAGGGATCGAGCGCCAGGCGCTTTACCGGCGCGCGCTGGCGTTGAAGCCCGAGCCCAAGGCGGGGCGGTGACCCGTACATCACAGCCAGTGGCATGAGCGCACGGCGCGTCATTTCAGGGCATCTCAGGGTCTGCTCACAGGTCTTCACTTGCGGCATCATCACGCCGAACACGGCCACGGCGCATCGGTCAAGTGGCCTACGCTCTCCGGAATCCGAAGCACGCGCCACGTCGAAGCTCGCCATGCCATCCGGGCGGCGGCCTGTGTGTCTCGGCTCAGCAAACGCCCCATAACCGTGATCGAATCTGAACCACAGGAACCTCCCAACCACAGGAACCTCCGACATGGACATCCGCCGCATCACACCTGACCTCGCCGTCAGCCCGCAGATCAGCCCCGAGGAGATCGAGGCAGTCAAGGCGGCCGGCTTTGCCAGCATCGTCTGCAACCGCCCCGATGGCGAATCGTTCGACCAACCGGCCTTTGCCGAGGTCGAGGCGGCGGCGCACGCAGCGGGCCTCACCACCCTGTTCCTGCCGGTGGCCGGTGGTGGCATGACCCACGCCCAGGTCGAGGCGATGGC